>CANHUM010000090.1 GCA_947463845.1 Comamonadaceae bacterium | reverse complement strand
TTGGTGGGACCAGCGGGGGTCGAACCCACGACAAACGGATTAAAAGTCCGCTGCTCTACCAACTGAGCTATGGTCCCTATGCCGAGCAGCAGCGCAACCCAGCAAGACTTAAATTATAGCCTTATTTTTTTAGCTTCTCAGGTGCAGCTGCCAAAAAATTCAAAATTTCAGATGCAGCGCACATGCCAAAGGTCGCGGTCACACTGACCACCGACCCATACCCATGGCAGTTGAGGGTGCCATCTCCATCGACCTCGCAGGAAACATCGGGTGGCGCCACGGACTCGCGACTGAACACGCCTTGAACACCGATGCGCTGCTGGCCCCGCGCAGCATTGTGGTGTTTGCGCAAGCGGTAGCGCAATTGTGCCAACAATGGGTCATGGGTGATGCGGGACAAATCGTCTACATCCACCTTGTGTGCCTGACGCTTGCCGCCAGCGGCCCCGACGGTGATAAAACCCAGACCCAACTGCATGGCCCAATGGGCCAAGACCACTTTGGCTTTGACCTGATCGCAGGCATCGATCAGGGCATCGGGTGTTTCGGACATCAGATCGGGCCAATTGTCTGGACTCACAAAATCGTCCACCACATCGACCCGGCAATCGGGATTGATCAGGGCAATGCGCGCCTGCATGGCCAACACTTTGGACTGTCCGGTGGTTTCAGTCAGGGCATGGATTTGCCGATTGATGTTGGACTCGGAAATGTGGTCCATATCGATCAAGGTCAGGCGACCCACACCCGAGCGAGCCAAGGCCTCAGCCGACCATGATCCCACCCCACCCAGACCCACCACCACCACATGGGCTTGACGAATGCGCTGCGCACCAGAGAGCCCATAAAGACGCTGAAGCCCCCCAAAACGACGCTCGTCATCCGATGGGTCAGGAGGCAAATGGACCGGTGATGGGTCGGTTGTAGGCATCGGGGTCTCCAGGATCATGCGTTATGACGCAATTGCCACTGCAAGGCAGCAACAGCCCCCAGGAAAATGCCCACCACAGACAACAAGCTGCCCAGGCTCAACGTCGACAAGCCCGTGAGACCTTGTCCGAAAGTACAGCCCATGGCCAGAACCCCACCCACCCCCATGAAGCAGCCGCCCAGCAGGTGCCGCACCAGATCTGCGCGTTGCGTGAAACTTTCCCAACGAAAAGAGCCCTGCGACACAGCACTGATGGCTGCACCAGAAACTACACCGGCCACGGTGACCATGCCCAGCGTCAACCGTTTGCTGCCATCGCTGTAATAAAGCAAAGCATCCAGCCAATAAGCCACGGGCGCCGTGAAGCTCAGTGCTTCCATGCGCCCACTGTGGGTTGTCAAAAAAACGGGTTCGAGGGTTTCTGGATGTTCTGGGACAAAACCGAACACGCCACTCAGCCACCAAAATGCCACCACCAACAAGCCCAGGCCCGCCCCCATCACCCAATTGAAAAGGGTGTTGAAGCTGCGGTCTTTGACGATCCAGAGAAAAAATAAAACTGCGACCAGGCAAGCCGACACGCCATAGGACTGATCCGTGGACCAACCCGTCATGGCCGACAACCACTGCCCAGCAAAAGGGCCATGGGGCAATTGGAAGCCAATAGGATCGATCTGATGGACGCGCCAAACTGCTGTCAACCCCTTCATGGTGGACAGGCCTGCAACGGCCATCGCCAGCAAAACGACCAAGGATTTCAAAATGCCAGCACCCAGGCGCACGAGAGATTTTCCGCTGCAACCAGAGGCCAGCACCATGCCGACGCCGAACAAAACACCGCCCAAAATGCCTGAGAGCCAACTCAGATGGCTTGAAGCGTAAATGGTGTTCAAAGGATCTATCCAATCCCACCACACCATGAGACCAAAGCCCAGAATCGCGACCGCCAGTGCCAAGGCCCACTGCCGAAGACGCGTGGCATCGCGCATGACCACCCAATCACTGATGGCACCCATCGTGCAGAAATGCCCACGATGAATCAGGAAGCCAGCCAACATCGACAGAACAAAACCCATGGCCCAAATGTGGACCCTCAGATTCTGGATTTCGTCTGCCGTGATGATGGTTGGCATGCCAGATCAGCGCAAACGGCTCAATCGTTCGCGAGCCGTTGCGGCCGTTTCTGAGGCGGGATGGGCTTTGATCAGGTCTTCGAGTGTTTTTCGAGCACCCCTGGTGTCTTTGAGTTCAACCTGAATATTGGAAATAGCCAACATCGCCTCGGGCGCACGGGCGTTGGCAGGTGTTTCCGTCAGCAGCCGCTGGAAACTGATCATCGATTCACGGTAAGCTTTGTTGGCATACTGCGCATTTCCAAGCCAAAAAAGAACTGAGGGCAGGTACGCACTGGTGGGATGGCGCATCAGGAAACCCTGGAAACCCGATTGCGCTGCCAGAAAATCGCCCTGACGGAACAGGCCCATGGCCCGATCAAAATCCGTTTTTTCAGCCGGGTCGACCATGACCTCTCGGCCATCGATATTGACTTTGATCGGCTCAAAACGACGCAAACGGTCCTCAACACTGGACATGGCATCTTTTTGACGCAATTGAAGCTCCGTCAAATCACGGGCCAGTCGCTCCTGAGCACCCAGGCTCTGGGCCAGGTCAGCACGCAACTTGTCAATTTGGGTTTGCAAATCCAACAAGGCTGAACGCAGTTGCGTCACGGACTGATTTTGCTGCTGGGCACTTTGCTCCACCAAAGCCTTGTTGGCAGTTTGAGATTGTTCCAGGCGCTGGCGCAGATCCAGTATGGCCCGACGCGCTTCGTCATCTCCAAACAAGGCAGCCTGGCTGTTAACGCTAAAAAACACCAACCCAAGTGCCAGCGCAAATCTGGCTTTTTTCAACCCCAAAGGTGCTTGAAACATACTGCGCCTCAATAGCGGATTTCGACGCGACGGTTTCTCGCCTGGTCAGCGTCGGTGCCACCCTCAGCCACCAACTTTTCCTTGCCAAAACTCACCGCCTCCAGTTGAGATTCAGGCACGCCCAATAAGCTCAGAGCCTGGCGGACCGCATCGGCACGCTTTTGTCCCAAGGCCAGGTTGTATTCACGGCCGCCGCGCTCATCGGTGTGCCCCTCCAAGCTGGCCTTGCGCTGTTTGTTGGCCTGCAAAAACTGCGCATGAGAGGCAATCACGGGGCGCGCTTCGGCACGGATGACAAAACTGTCGTAATCAAAGAACACCACATGGGCCACGCCCACAGGACCCTGACCTGCAGTTTTGGCGTCCACCATGACGGTGGGCACCCCTGTTTGAGCGCCGCCTTGACCTGCGCCGATCCCTTGAACGGCGACACCAGAGCCAGCCCCTGCAGAAGTGGCCGCCTTGTCTTCGACGGGCACGTCGTCAAGCTTGACACCCGAAGCGCAGCCGCTGAGGACCGCCCCGACCAAAATCACCGACAAAATTTGCTTGTTCATAATCCACCTCAAATAAAAAAATCAAACGGTATCAGGGCCGAACCGGACCCCAATGCGGCTCACGCAGGTCTCCACTTTGGCCAGCCAGCCGGGCCTTGACCCGACCGTCCAATGTTGTGGTCATGAGCGACTCGCCACCTTGCTGAGTGGCATAGACCAGCAAACGGCTGTTGGGGGCAAAGCTGGGCCGCTCATCGGCAGAGGTATCCGTCAAGGCCGTCACCTGCCCGGATGCCAACTCCATCAAGTGCAGCTTGAAGCCGCCACCCGTGCGAGAAATATAAGCCAACCATCGACCATCAGGACTGAGCGCTGGAGAAATGTTGTAGTTTCCGGAAAAAGTCACGCGCTGGGCAGGACCACCTTGTGCAGGCATTTTGTAAATTTGTGGATTCCCTCCACGGTCACTGACAAAGAACAGGCTCTGCCCATCCGCAGAGAAAACAGGCTCTGTGTTGATGCTCCCGCTGGTTAATCGCTGGGGTTCTCCACCTTGCAAAGCCACCCGCCAGAGCTGAGAGCCGCCATCACGGCTCAAAGTCGCCACAATGGAGCGGCCATCTGGCGCCCAAGCCGGCGCGCTGTTGGAGCCCTTGAAATTCGCGACTTCGCGGCGTTGGCCTGTCGCCAGTTCGTGAACATAAACCACAGGTTTGCGGTTTTCAAACGACACATAGGCCAAATGTGTCCCGGTGGGCGACCAAGACGGTGAGATGATGGGTTCCGGGCTGTTGATGGCCGAACGCGCGCCTTCACCATCGGAGTCAGCCACCCATAAACTGTATCGCCCTCCTGCCTTGGTGACATAACTGATGCGGGATGTGAAAACACCAGGGGTGCCCGTCAGCTGCTGATAAGCCCAGTCGGAGAGTCGATGGGCAGACAGGCGCAAGTCGGCAGCACTCACGGTGTCCTTGAAGTCAGCCTTTTCCTGACCTTTGACCACATCCCAAAGCCGCGCACGAACATCGAAGCGCCCATCTGCCAGACGAGTCACCGACCCGGCCATCATGGCCTCCGCAGATGTTGGGCGAAGAACGGACCAGTCAGGTCGGCTCATTTCATCGAACACCAGACTGCCTGTGGGCAGCGATTTGAATTGGCCGGTTCTGGATAAATTGGCCTGGATGATGGATGACAGCTTTTGGGGAGACTGCGCCTCACCCTTGAAAGGCGTGACCAAGATCGGTAACTGGGTGAGACCGACCCCGGTCACCTCGACCCTGAATTGAGCCCAGACCGAAGAACACCAAACAGCCCCCAAGAAGACAGTTAACAGAGGGCCAATCCACCGCGCAGGAGAGAAAAAAATGTGCATGTGCGTCAATGAAAGAGGAATCCGGCGAAAGTATGAATCCTACACCGTGTAAGGAAAGAATCTGGAGAAAACCATCCGCGCGCTGAGGAAGGCTTGCCATTCAAGTTCTTTGAACGGGTATTTCAAAACACGCCTGGATCGAGCACAAGCGCCATTTGTATGCCAACAAACCGTCGTGCTTACAATCTTGGGCACATGCAGCCCAACACACCCACCTCACCGTCCGACACGGACCTACCCAGCATTCGTCAAAGGCTGCTGAGGTTGACGCCCTATTTTTTAATTCAGAAATGGGTTTGGGCGCTCGCCATGGGCGCTACTTTGCTCGGAGCCCTCACAGAACCCTTGATTCCGGCCTTGTTCCAGCCCTTGCTGGACAACGGTTTTGCAGAAAACAAGCTGCCACTTTGGTCAGTTCCAGTGGCCGTCATTGGCTTGTTCACCTTGAGGGGTTTGGCGCATTATGTGGCGCAATATGCTTTGGCCCGAGTCACCAACGATGGCATGGAAAAACTGCGCCAAGACTTGTTTGCCAAACTGGTGCGGGCTGATTTATCACTCTTTGGCCGACAATCGGCCAGCGCCTTGTCCAACACCGTGGTGTACGAAGTGCAAATTGGTGCCTCGCAGCTGGTGTCGGCCTTGATCGGCTTGACCCGAGACGGCTTCACGCTGTTAGCCCTGGTGGGCTATTTGATGTGGCTGAACTGGCAACTCACGTTGGTGGTGTTCACCGTGGCGCCGGGATTGAGCTGGATCATGAAAGTGCTTTCACGGCGCCTCTACAGCCTGACCAAGGAAAGTCAAAAGGCGACAGATGACCTGGCCTACGTGGTGGAGGAAAACGTGTTGGCCCACCGCATGGTTCGCCTGCACGGTGCCCAGGCCCAACAAATCGGGCGCTTCAATGCGCTGGGTCAGAGGCTGCGTCGCTTGGCCCTGAAATCCACCGCCGCTTCGGCGGCCATGACGCCGCTGACCCAAATCATGGCGGCCATCGCCCTTTCCCTCGTGCTGATGATTGCGCTCGTACAAAGTCGTGATGCCGCGTCTGGGGCCACGGTGGGCAGTTTTGTGGCCTTCATCACGGCGATGCTGATGCTGATCGCCCCCATCAAGCGCCTGGCCGATGTGGCCAACCCCATCACCCGGGGCCTGGCTGCCCTCGAGCGAGGCCTGGCCCTGATGCACGATTCGCCAGAAGAAAGCCAGGGTACGCATCAGGTACAACGCGCACAAGGTGCATTGGCCTGGCAAAACGTGAGTGTGCAATTCAACCCCGATGGTGAGCCTGCCTTAGCGCTGATCGATCTGACTGTGCAACCGGGCGAAACTGTGGCCTTGGTAGGCACATCGGGCGCAGGCAAAACCACACTGATCCAGTTGCTTCCACGCTTTTTGAATCCAACCGGTGGACAAGTGCTGTTGGATGGCGTGCCACTTCCGCAATGGCAGCTGGACAGCCTGCGTCAACAGTTGGCCATGGTCAGCCAGGATGTGGTCATGCTCAATGACAGCTTGGCGACCAATGTGAGCCTGGGCAGCCCACCCGACCGTGCCAAAGTACAGCAATGCCTTGAAGCGGCCAATTTGTGGGCGCACGTGCAGACACTGCCTCAGGGCATGGACACTCCGCTGGGCCACAACGCCAACCAGCTATCGGGGGGGCAGCGCCAGCGATTGGCCATCGCCCGCGCGTTGTACAAAGATGCGCCCATCTTGATTCTGGATGAGGCCACTTCGGCGTTGGACAACGAGTCCGAGCGTCTGGTGCAAGAGGCCCTGCAAAAACTCATGCAAGGCCGAACCACCTTGATCGTGGCGCACCGATTGTCCACCATCGAGCATGCCGACCGGGTCATTGTGATGGAACGTGGTCGGATAGTGGAGCAAGGCGCTCCTGCCGAATTGCTGACACGTGGTGGTGCCTACAGTCGCCTGCACCACCGGGGCGAATGGGCCAGTGAAGCCCCTGCCGAAGTGATCACCTCCGGCTGATGCGCCTCAGAGCAGCACGATGTCGTACTGCTCTGGCCCCATAGACGCTTCGACTTGCAGTGAAATTGGCTTGGCGATGAAGTCCGACAGGCCTGCAAGGTGCTGGCTTTCTTCGTCCAACAGCAAACCAATGACCGCCAAGGTGGCCACGATGCGGAACTCGCGGGGGTTGAACTGACGCGCTTCACGCAGGATCTCGCGCAGGATGTCGTAGACCACCGAACGCGGCGTCTTGACAATGCCCTTACCCTGACAACTAGGACAGGGCTCGCACAAGATATGGGCCAGCGACTC
>CANHUM010000089.1 GCA_947463845.1 Comamonadaceae bacterium | reverse complement strand
CTGAAGAACTGGTGCGCGGCTTCCACCGTCATGTTCAGGATCTGCGCGATGTTCTGGCCCTTGTATTGCACTTCGAGGGTTTCGCGGTTGTAGCGCATGCCGTGGCACACGTCGCAGGGCACGTACACGTCGGGCAAAAAGTGCATCTCCACTTTCACCATACCGTCGCCCTGGCAGGCTTCGCAGCGACCGCCGGCCACGTTGAAGGAAAAGCGCCCTGGACCATAGCCGCGCTCGCGTGCCGCGGGTACTTCGGCCATCAGCTCGCGGATGTGGGTGAACAAGCCCGTGTAGGTGGCGGGGTTGCTGCGCGGCGTGCGGCCAATGGGGGACTGGTCGACGTTGATGACCTTGTCGAAATGCTCCAGCCCTTTGATTTCGTCATGGGCGGCTGCTTCATCATGCGCCCGGTGAATCTGGTGCGCCGCTGCGGTGTAAAGCGTGTCGTTGACCAGGGTGGACTTGCCCGAGCCCGACACACCGGTCACGCAGGTGAGCAGACCCACGGGAAATTTCACATTCACATTTTTCAGGTTGTTGCCCGAGGCCCCGACGATTTCGATGCAGTCCTTGCCGGGCTTGTGGCGTTTCGGAATTTCGATTTTCTTGCGGCCCGACATGTACTGGCCCGTGACCGAGTCGGGGGCCGCCATGATGTCGGTGCAAGTGCCTTGCGCCATCACGCGCCCACCATGCACACCCGCACCCGGCCCCATGTCGATGACGTGATCGGCCACGCGGATCATGTCTTCGTCGTGCTCGACCACCAGCACGCTGTTGCCAATGTCGCGCAGGTGCTGCAGCGTACCGATCAGGCGGTCGTTGTCGCGCTGGTGCAATCCGATGCTGGGCTCGTCCAGCACGTACATCACGCCCGTGAGGCCCGAGCCGATCTGGCTGGCCAGACGGATACGCTGGGATTCGCCACCCGACAGCGTGTCGGCGCTGCGGTCCAGGCTCAAATAATTGAGGCCCACATCGTTGAGGAATTTCAAGCGCAAAGCGATCTCGCGCACCACCTTGTCGGCGATCTCGGCCTTGGCCCCGTGCATGGTCAGGCCCTGAAAATACTGCTGTGATTCGCCCAGGGTGATGTGGCTGATTTCATAAATGGCGCGGGACTGCGCACCCTCGCCGATGCGCACATGACGGGCTTCGCGCCGCAAACGGGTGCCGTTGCAATCGGTGCAAGCCTGCATATTGCGGTAACGCGCCAGGTCCTCGCGCACCACGGCCGAGTCGGTTTCGCGGTAGCGCCGCGTCATGTTGGGAATGATTCCCTCAAACGGGTGTTTCTTGCTGATCTTTTTGCCTTGTGAGGCACCGGACTCCATCACGTAGCTGAATTTGATGTCTTCGTCCCCCGAGCCGTGCAGCAAGACCTGTTGGTGTGCGGGGGCGAGTTTTTCAAACGGGGTTTCAATGTCAAACCGGTAATGCCTGGCCAGGCTTTCGAGCATGCTGAAGTAAAAGCCGTTGCGTCGGTCCCAGCCTTTGATGGCCCCACTGGCGAGGCTCAGACTGGGGAAGGCGACCACGCGCTCCGGGTCAAAAAACGCCATGCTGCCGATGCCGTCGCAGGTCGGGCATGCGCCCATCGGCGAGTTGAATGAGAACAACCTGGGCTCCAGCTCGCTGATGGAATAGGAGCACACCGGGCATGAGAACTTGGCGTTGAACAGGTGTTCTTTCCCCGTGTCCATTTCCAGGGCCACCGCGCGGTGCTCGGCCAGGTGCAGCGCGGCTTCAAAGCTCTCGGCCAGACGCTGGCGCAGGGCATCGCGTGCCTTGGGGTCTTCTTCCGAGCGGACTTTGATGCGGTCCACCACCACATCGATGTTGTGTTTCTCGGTTTTCTTGAGGGCGGGCAGGTCTTCCACTTCCACCGTCTGACTATTGACGCGAAAGCGCACATAGCCCAGGGCCTGCATCTGCTCAAAAACTTTTTCAAACTCGCCTTTTTTCTCGCGCGCAATGGGCGCGAGGATCATGAGCTTGGTGTCTTCGGGCAAGGCCAGCACGGCGTCCACCATCTGGCTCACGGTTTGCGCCTGCAGGGGCAGGTTATGGTCGGGGCAGTAGGGCGTGCCCGCCCGGGCATACAGCAGGCGCAGGTAGTCGTGGATCTCGGTGACGGTGCCCACGGTGGAGCGGGGGTTGTGGCTGGTGGCTTTTTGTTCGATGGAAATTGCGGGGGACAGGCCCTCGATCAGGTCCACATCGGGCTTGTCCATCAGCTGCAAGAATTGGCGTGCGTAGGCCGACAGGCTTTCCACATAACGGCGCTGACCTTCGGCGTACAGCGTGTCAAAGGCCAGACTCGATTTGCCCGATCCTGACAAGCCGGTGATCACCACCAGCTGGTTGCGGGGGATGTCGAGGTCGATGTTTTTCAGGTTGTGGGTGCGCGCCCCACGTACGCTGATGTGGCTTTGCCGCAGCGCTGAGGCCAGATAGCGCGCGGGTTCGGGTTCTTCGGGTAAGACAGAGGGTTCGGCAAAATTCACGTGATGCAGCCAGATCAGCAAAACCCATGATTATCCCCTTTGACATCTTCCGGGGCGCTGGGGGGCATCTATCAGGGACAATCCGTCTTTTGCTTTTCCCCGCTTTGGGGCTTTTTGAGTTCTTTTGTGGCCGATTCCTCGCCTGACTCTGCTTCTGACGCATTGCACATGACGCCCATGGAGCGTCGCGCCAGCGCCTCGCTGGCCAGCATTTTTGCGCTTCGCATGCTGGGTTTGTTTTTGGTTTTACCCGTATTTGCCCTTGAGGCACGCCGTTACCCCGGCGGCGAAGACCCGGTGTGGCTGGGCTTGGCCATGGGCATTTATGGTCTGACGCAGGGCCTCTTGCAGCTGCCGTTTGGCATGGCCTCAGACCGTTTTGGCCGCAAGCGCGTCATCGTGTTGGGCTTGCTGATTTTCGCTTTGGGCAGTTTTTGGGCGGCTGCGGCCACTGACCTGATCGGTTTGCTGCTCGGGCGCAGCCTGCAGGGTGCCGGGGCGGTGTCGGCGGCGGTCACAGCATTGTTGGCCGATCTGACGCGGGACGAGGTGCGCACCAAAGCCATGGCTTTGGTGGGTGGCAGCATCGGTTTGATGTTCGCGCTGTCCTTGGTGGCATCGCCCTTGCTCACGGCCTGGATCGGTTTGTCGGGTCTGTTCTGGTTCACCGGTGTTCTGGCGCTGCTGGGTATTGGCGTGGTCATCTGGGGCGCACCCCCTGCGCCCGCACCCCTGACCGGGCAGGGCCGGGGGCGATTGCGCGACGTGCTGGCCCATGCCGACTTGATGCGCCTGAATGTGGGTGTGTTTGTGTTGCATGCGGTGCAGCTGGCCATGTGGGTGTCGGTGCCGGCCCTTTTGGTGCAAGCCGGGCTGCAGACCGCGCAGCATTGGCAGGTGTATTTGCCTGCGGTTTTGTTGTCTTTTCTGTTTTTGGGGGTGGTGTTTGCGATGGAGCGGCGCGGGCATCTGAAAAAAGTCTTTTTGTTCTCGATAGCCTTGATGGCGCTGGTTGAGGCGGGGTTGCTGGTGCAGTCGGCTGGAACCACCAGCCTGGGCTGGATGGCGCTGCTGCTGCTGGTGTTCTTTTGTGGTTTCAATGCCCTGGAGGCCACCCAGCCCAGTTTGGCTTCGCGCATCGCGCCCCGGGCCATGCGCGGTACGGCCATGGGGGTGTACAACACGTTGCAGTCCTTGGGCTTTTTTGTTGGGGGACTCCTGGGCGGCTGGCTGGTCAAGTCCTGGGGCAGCCCGGTGCTGTTTTTGTGTTGCGGCTTGGCCCTTTTGCTGTGGTTGTGGGTGGCTTGGCCCATGCAAACCCCGGGCCGCAGCGCGCCTGCTGGACCGTCAGCCTGAGGGGCTGGCAGCACAAAGTCGGGGCTGTGAGCAGCCCTGGATTGGCCCCATAATTGATGCATCTACCGAGGAGTTTTCATGGCATCCGTCAACAAAGTCATCATCGTCGGCAATCTGGGTGCCGACCCCGAAACCCGCTATTTGCCGTCGGGCGATGCGGTCACCAGCATCCGTGTGGCCACCACCGACCGTTACAAGGACAAGGCCACGGGCGAGATGCGCGAGGCCACCGAATGGCACAGCATCAGCTTTTTTGCCAAGCTCGCCGAGATCGCAGGCCAGTACCTGCGCAAAGGCAGCCAGGTGTATGTGGAAGGCAGCCTGCGCACCCGCAAGTACACCGACAAAAACGGTGTGGAAAAGTACGCCACAGACATCCGAGCCGACAGCATGCAAATGCTGGGCAGCCGCCAAGGCATGGGCGGCCCATCCGAAGAGGGCGGTGGTGCTTATGCGCCACGTCAGGCGCCTGCGCGACCCGCGGCTGCGCCCGCACAGCGTCCGGCCGCTGCACCCAAGCCTGCAGCCAGCAATTTTGACGACATGGATGACGATATCCCGTTCTGAAGAACACCTGTCCATCGACGTCCATCCCCCAACCCGTGGCCAAACCCACGGGTTTTTTCTTTCAGCAGCGCATGAGCCCACGCCTTTTTTTCTCACCGGTGCAACATCTAGGTTTTGCTTGGTTTGCGATGGTCATGGGCTGGTGTGGCCTGTCGCTGGCTTGGTACCGCGCCGAGTTTCTTTGGGGGGGCGTGGCGGTGCGGGTCTCGGCTGTTCTGGGAGTCATGGCCGCTTGCATATTGATCGCTTTGATGCTGGCCGCTGTCGCCCGCCTGTGGTGGTTCCCGGAAGCTGTTCGGGCTGATCTGGCGCACCCGGTGCGCCATGTGTTTGTGGCGACCTTGCCCGCTTCTTGGGTGTTGGTGGCCACTGTGGGGGCCACCCACTGGGGGTTTTCATGGTGGGCAGATGCCCTGTGGATGCTCGGTTCAGCGGGTTTGCTGTTGGTGAGTGGGGTGGTGGTGGTGAGCTGGTTTCGTTCGGATCGGAGCCAAGACCGGTTTTGGTTGGGCATGACCCCGGCCTTGTTCATCCCCGTGGTGGGCAATGTCTTGCCGGCTTTGGCGGGTGTGGGTTTGGGTCATCCGATTTGGGCTGCAGTTCAATTTGGCCTGGCAGCCTTGCTTTGGCCGGTGGCTTGCGGGCTGATGGGTTGGCGCATCCGCCGCTTGGGCATGTGGCCGCAACGCCTGCTGCCCTTGACCTTCATCACGGTAGCGCCGCCTTCGGTGTTGGCTTTGTCGGGTTTGAACCTGGGCTTGCCGCACTGGATCGTGGAGGGGCTTTGGTGTGTGGCCTTGTTGTTTTTGTGTGGTGCTGCCTTCGTGGCCCGAGGGGTTTTCAAGCAAGCATTTGGCATGCCTTTTTGGGGCATGTCTTTCCCTTTGGCGGCATTTTCTGCCTTGTCATTGGCCTTGTCCTTGGACCGCGTTGGGGCGCAAGACTGGGCCTTGGCGGGTTTGGTGCTGGTTTCTGGCTTGATCGTTTGGCTTGGGGTGGCCACAGGCTTGGGCATTTGGCAGGGCCGCTTGCTGGTGCCAGAGCCGCCTGGACCTTGAGGGTGCCGTGGAGGGGTGCGTTGATGGGATGGGGGCCGCTGATTGAGATTTCTCGTGGTGTCCATGGCGCGTGGCTGCAAGCTCGGTCAGAATAGTCCCATGAACGAAATCACCTCCCGGTTCTTGCCGCCTGAAGACGCCCACAGGCGTGAGTTGCACAACGAAGTGCATGCGCGGCCGCCGGCCCGGGTCCGTTTGCCAGCCCTGATTGTGTACGTGGCGCTGCTCAACGCGGGCGTCACGCGGGAGCAAGAGTGGGCGCATTTGCGGCTTTTACCCGGTCATGCCGATTTGGGTCTGGACCAATTGCAGGGTAACTTTTTGCGTTTGCGCTGCGACCATTTCACCGTCAAATGGGAGCGCCACACCGAGTTCACCCGTTATTCCATCGTTCAAAATTTACCGGCCCATGCGCAGTGGGGCGCCGACTTGCCCGAGTTGGCACCGCATGTGGCGGTTGGCACCGATTGGCTGCGCGCCTTGCCGGGCCAAACCATGGCGGCCATCGAGCTGGGCATGTTGCCTGCCGACATCGAGTCGCCGGATTTGATTGCCAAGGCCCAAAGCTGGTTGGGTGAGGGGACGGTTTTGGCGTCTCGCATGGGCAATACGGCCGAGGGCCTGTCCCATTCGTGCATCCTGACCCATTTCCGAATTGGCGCCGATGGTTTCGAGCGCATGTTGGTGGTGGCCCCGGAAGACACCAGTGAGGCCAGAGCCGGACGCATTTCGCAGCGCTTGCTCGAGTTGGAAACCTACCGATTGATGGCTTTGCGTGGCTTGCCCGTGGCCAAAAATCTGTCTGCCATGTTGTCTTCAGCGGAAGCGCAATTGGCTGACATCACCGGCTTGCTGGAACGCAAGGGCGAGACCGATCAGGCCTTGCTGGACTTGTTGGTGTCTTTGGCTGCGCGCATCGAGCGTGCCACAGCTGAGCATGGATTCAGGTTTTCGGCGACACGCGCTTACGACAGCTTGGTCAGCCAACGGCTGATGGAGCTGCGCGAGCGTCCCATCTCAGGCACGCAAACCTTAGGCGAATTCATGCAGCGGCGTTTGTCGCCGGCCATGGCCACAGTGATGGCGACCGAAAAGCGTTTGGCGTCTTTGGCCGAGCGCGTCTCGCGCACCAGCGCCCTGTTGCGCACCCGGGTGGACATTGCCACTGAGGCGCAAAACCAAGTTTTGCTCGAAAAACTCACCCGCGGTCAAGAGCTGCAGCTGCGCTTGCAAGTCACGGTGGAGGGCCTGTCCATGGCCGCGATCTCCTATTACGTGGTCAGCTTGCTGCTTTACGCCTTCAAGGGCTTGAAGGCCTATGGTCTGCCATTCAATCCTGAAATGTCAGTGGCTTTGCTGCTGCCTTTGGTGTTGTGGAGCGTTTGGCGCAGCCGCCAGAAAATCCACGAAAAACTGCACCGATCGGACACTTGAGCTTATGGAGTTGCGTCAACTGCGGTATTTTGTGCGGGTGGTGGAGCTGGGCAGCATCAGTCGGGCCGCTTTGGATCTGAACCTGGTGCAATCGGCATTGAGCCAGCAAATCACCCGCTTGGAGAGTGAGCTGAGTACGCGCCTTTTGCAGCG
>CANHUM010000088.1 GCA_947463845.1 Comamonadaceae bacterium | reverse complement strand
TCGGTGCGGGCACCGGCGGCGCCGAAGTTGGCGTAGTGGCCTTCTTTGATCAGCTCGCTCTCGTCCATCTTGGTGGGTGGGGCAACCCACAACTTGACCGGGATATCGCGGCTGCCGCCAAGCAGCTTGGCCGCAGCGCGGAAGTGGCCAATGTTGGTCATGCAGGAACCAATGAAGGCTTCGTCGATCTTGGTGCCAGCGACATCGGACAGGAACTTGGCATCGTCCGGGTCGTTGGGGCAGCACAGGATGGGCTCTTTGATCTCGGCCAAATCGATTTCGATGATGTGCGCGTATTCGGCGTCCTTGTCGGCTTCGAGCAACTCGGGCTTGGCCAACCAGGCTTCGACTTTCTCGATGCGGCGGGCCAATGTGCGGGCGTCGGCGTAGCCGTCGGCAATCATGTTCTTCATGAGCACGATGTTCGAGCGCAGGTATTCCTCGACCGGCTCCTTGTTGAGCTTGATCGTGCAACCCGCAGCCGAACGCTCGGCGGAGGCATCGGACAACTCAAATGCCTGTTCGACCTTGAGATTGGGCAGACCTTCGATTTCGAGGATGCGCCCCGAAAACTCATTGATCTTGCCAGCCTTGGCCACAGTCAACAGACCTTTCTTGATGGCGTACAAGGGAATCGCGTGCACCAAATCGCGCAAGGTCACACCAGGTTGCATTTCGCCTTTGAAGCGCACCAGGATCGACTCGGGCATGTCCAAAGGCATCACGCCAGTAGCGGCACCAAAGGCCACCAGGCCAGAGCCAGCGGGGAAGCTGATACCGATGGGGAAACGTGTGTGGGAGTCGCCACCGGTGCCGACAGTGTCAGGCAACAGCAGGCGGTTGAGCCAGCTGTGGATCACGCCGTCACCGGGACGCAGCGATACGCCGCCACGGTTGCTGATGAAGGCAGGCAGTTCGCGGTGGGTTTTGACGTCCACCGACTTGGGGTAAGCGGCGGTGTGGCAGAAGGACTGCATGACCATGTCCGCACTGAAGCCCAGGCAAGCCAGGTCTTTGAGCTCATCGCGGGTCATGGGTCCGGTGGTGTCTTGCGAGCCGACGGTGGTCATCTTGGGTTCGCAGTAGGTGCCAGGGCGCACGCCCTGACCTTCTGGCAGCCCAACGGCACGACCCACCATCTTCTGCGCCAGTGTGAAGCCAGCCTTGGTCGCAGCAGGGGCGGTGGGCAAACGGAACACGGTGGAAGCAGGCAAACCCAGGAACTCGCGCGCCTTGGCCGTCAGGCTGCGGCCAATGATCAAATTGATACGGCCACCGGCGCGCACTTCGTCAAACAGGACGTCGCTCTTGAGCTGGAAAGTGGTCACGGTCTCACCGTTTTTTACGATCTTGCCCTCGTATGGCAAAACATCCACCACATCACCCATGTTCAGGGCAGACACGTCCACTTCGATCGGCAACGCGCCAGAATCTTCTTGGGTGTTGAAGAAGATGGGGGCGATCTTGCCGCCCAGAGTCACGCCACCGAAACGCTTGTTGGGCACAAACGGAATGTCCTCACCAAAGCCCCAGATGATGCTGTTGGTGGCTGACTTGCGGCTGGAACCGGTGCCGACGACATCGCCAACGTACGAGACCAGATGGCCTTTCTTCTTGAGCTCTTCGATCATGGCCATGGGGCCGCGCTTGCCGTCTTCTTCAGGCTTGAAGGGCGCGCCTTCACGGGTGTTTTTGAGCATCGCCAGGTAGTGCAGCGGGATGTCTGGGCGGCTCCAGGCGTCTGGGGCGGGGGACAAGTCGTCGGTATTGGTCTCACCCGGCACCTTGAAAACGGTGATGGTGATTTTCTTTTCCACCTCGGGGCGGCTGGTGAACCACTCGGCATCGGCCCAGCTTTGCATGACTTCCTTGGCTTTGGCGTTGCCGGCCTTGGCTTTTTCGGCGACGTCGTTGAAGAAATCGAACATCAAGAGGGTCTTTTTCAGGCCTTCGGCAGCCACTGAAGCGACTTCTGCGTTGTCGAGCAATTCAATGAGGGGGTGCACGTTGTAGCCACCCACCATGGTGCCGAGCAACTCGGTGGCCTTGGCTTTGGAAACCAAATCGACGCTGATTTCACCGTGGGCCACAGCGGCCAGAAAAGAGGCTTTGACCTTGGCCGCATCGTCCACACCAGGTGGCACGCGGTGGGTCAGGAGCTCCATCAGGAAAGCTGCTTCGCCAGCGGGTGGGTTCTTGATCAACTCGATCAACTCGGCCACTTGCTTGGCATCAAGAGGCAGGGGCGGAATGCCCAGTGCAGCGCGGTCAGCTGCATGTTCGCGGTACGCTTTCAACATGGTTTTTCTCCGGTAAGTCGAGGTTGCAAGGTTTATCGCCCCATGCCTCGGGTATCAATGAGGCTGGGCGGGGGATTGGTTTTCATGGTTTCGGCATAAGCCAACTGATCAGGGTGGGCACACTCATCGGCCAAGCGTCTGCCCTTTTTCTGATCCATCAGCATGGATTTGTTGGCCAGTTGCAGCCAGACTGCACCGGCTTTTTTGTCTTCCAGACGCAGCGCACCCGTGCTGGTCTGAACAGGGAACATGCGGTACCTGAAACCTTTGCCATGTACATGGAAGTAGCCTGGCTGCGTGGCATCGGCTTCGATTCGCACCACGGCACCCAATTCACAGGGCAGATGACCTTGGTGAATTTGTTGGGCAATCAAAAGCTCTGGCGGTTGCGGAAGTGACAAAGCGGGCGCAGGCAGCAAAGGCGCCTCCACTTTGGCGGGCATCTCTGCCATCTGCGGACGTACCCGTGCCGCCGCTTCGGCTGCAGCTTGTGCTTGCAGCCTGGCCGTGACATCCGCAGAAGTTGGACGGGCTTGCGCCTTCTCGGCTCGTGCCTGAGGCTTGGTGTTGGGTTGGTCATGGGGCCGGCTTTGCGCCCATGCCGAGGGTGCCAGGCCCCCTAGCAGGCCCCAATGGAGAAACAGAAAAATCCATCGACGGATGCTCATTTTTTCCCCTCTTGAATTGGTGCGCACTGAAAGAAACCGTTCAACTGGCTCGGCAACAAGCGCCCGGTCTGGTGCGCCCTCTCGATCAATTGCCAATAAAAACGGTAACTGGCACGGTCATGCAATTGACCTGCATGGCTGATCGGCGCCCACTCAGCCGCCTGAGCGGCCAAAATGATCTGAGCGGCTTGATCAATCTGTGCCTCGCTGGGCGCCATGGCCTCCAGAATGGGGCGAATCTGGTCGGGGTGGATGCTCCACATCCGGGTATAGCCCAGCTCAAGCGCCGCCTTTTGGGCTGCCAAGCGAATGGCATCGGCGCTCTTGAATTCGGTGACCACACAATGCGAAGGCGTTTTGCCGTGGGCATGGCAGGCGCTGGCGATGGCCAGCTTGGCGCGCAACACCAGAGGATGGCTGAACTGCCCCTCGATGCCCATGCCCTCGGCAGGAATCGCGCCACCGTGGGCTGAGACAAAGTCCATCAAACCAAAGCTGATCGACTGCACACGGGGGTGGGCTGCAATGTCAAAAGCGTGGTGAATGGCCAAGGGTGATTCGATCAGCACGTGTAAAGGCAAATCGGTCGCACCGGCCAAAAGCAAGGCCTTCTCGGCCAGCTGCACGTCAGCCACCGACTCGACCTTGGGCACCATGATGTGTGTCAGGTGCTTGGCGGCCTTGCCCGCAATGGCGGCCATGTCGGTCTGAAAACTGAGGTGGTCCACAGGGTGTACGCGCACGGCCACCCGGGCTGCAGGCGCCGCACTCAAGGCGAGCTCCGTGACCAGCGCGGCGTGGTCCGCCTCACCACCCACAGGCGCACCATCTTCGCAATCGAGGGTGACATCAAAGACGCAAGTGCCGAACTCTTGCGTCATGTCCGCTTGCAGCTGCAAGCTTTTACGCATCCTCGACTCAACACCGCTGTAATGGTCGCAAACCGGCAGCTGCACACGGCCGGCTTGCGCTCCCAACAGGACGTCGCGAGGATGACTCACGGTTTGACTCGAATGGGCAATCAGATGAGGTGGGCCACACCCGCTTGCTCGTCGAGCAACTCTTTCAGAGTCTTGTCAATGCAGCCTTGGCTGAACGCGTCAATGTCCAGACCTTCCACCACTTTGTACTGACCGTTTTCGCAAGTGACGGGGAAACCGAACATCACATCCTTGGGAATGCCATACCAGCCTTGCGATGGAATGCCCATGGTGACCCACTTGCCGTTGGTGCCCAAAGCCCAGTCGCGCATATGGTCGATGGCCGCGTTGGCAGCCGATGCAGCCGAGGACAGGCCACGGGCTTCAATGATGGCCGCGCCGCGCTTGCCCACGGTGGGCAAGAAAACGTTGGCGTTCCATTCCTGGTCGTTGATCATGGCCTTGACGGATTCACCCTTGATGGTGGCGAAACGGTAGTCGGCGTACATGGTCGGCGAGTGATTGCCCCAGACGCACAATTTTTCGATGTCGGCCACGGCTTTACCGGTTTTGGCCGCGATTTGCGACGCAGCGCGGTTGTGGTCCAAACGCAGCATGGCTGTGAAGTTGCCGGGTTTGAGGTCCGGAGCGGCCTTCATGGCAATGTAGGCATTGGTGTTGGCGGGGTTGCCCACCACCAGCACTTTCACGTCACGAGAAGCCACGGCGTTCAAAGCCTTGCCTTGCGCTGTGAAGATGGCACCGTTGATGGCCAGCAACTCGGCACGTTCCATGCCGGGGCCACGGGGACGCGAGCCCACCAGCAAGGCGTAATCGGTGTCCTTGAAGGCGGTCATGGGATCGGAATGGGCTTCCATACCCACCAGCAGCGGGAATGCGCAATCTTCCAGTTCCATCATCACACCCTTGAGCGCCTTTTGCGGGCCTTCGACAGGCACTTCGAGCAACTGCAGGATGACAGGCTGGTCTTTGCCCAGCATTTCGCCCGAGGCGATGCGGAACAACAATGCGTAACCGATTTGACCTGCTGCGCCAGTAACGGCAACGCGGACGGGCTTTTTCATGTGGAGAACTCCGAAGTGTTGAAAACAAGCGTTGCGGACCGCTGCCAACAACCATGTCGGCAAGGCCGTCCGGCGCACCGGACCCACGCAGGCGGTGCCGAAACCAAACAGCCGCCAGCGCACGCAAACAGCCGCCGAGTTTACCCTCGAAAACCCTGAATCGTCAATTTGTCTTATGTCTTATATAAGATATGATGTAGCACTTGCCATGCACCCGATCCGCATGCCTCGTTTTTCCTATGAACAACCCTCTGACCTTGAACGAAGCACCCGCAGGAGCCAGTGACCTCTCGTCCCCGACGCCTGCATTCAGTCCGCTTTACCAGCAGATCAAGGGCTTGATTTTGCAAAGCCTGCAAGCGAGCGAATGGAAACCCGGCGAATCGATCCCCAGCGAGATGGAGTTGGCGGCTCGCTACCGGGTCAGCCAAGGCACAGTGAGAAAAGCCATTGACGAGTTGGCCAGTGACCACTTGCTGATCCGCAAGCAGGGCAAGGGCACTTTTGTGGCCACCCATGCCGAACACCAGGTGCAGTACCGGTTTTTGAAACTGGTGCCCGATCAAGGTGACCTCAACACCGAGGGCCCCGCCCAGCGTCATATCGTCGACTGCAAACGCCTACGCGCCACGGCCGACATTGCACGGGCTTTGTCCTTGAGGTCCGGCGACACAGTGCTGCAGGTCAGGCGCGTTCTTTCGTTTGCGAATGTCCCCACCATCCTAGAAGACTTGTGGTTGCCGGGCGCACCCTTCAAAGGATTGACCGCCGAGCGGCTGTCGGGATACCACGGACCGATGTATGCACTCTTTGAAACCGAGTTTGGCGTGCGCATGGTCAGGGCCGATGAAAAAATCCGGGCTGTCTTACCTGACAAAACCCAAAGGGAATTGCTGCAATTGCCGCCCAACACCCCTTTGCTCAGTGTGGAACGCATCGCCTACACGTACAAAGACACGCCCATGGAGTTGCGGCGCGGCTTCTACCGCACCGACACCCACCATTACCACAACGTGCTGAACTGATACACACAACACACCTCACAAAAATGTGCAAACTGTCACCGAAATGCTCATGTCAGTTTGTTGCGTTGCAATAGAATCCTTGGGCTTGTTTCCCACAACACCAAAGCGCTAAAACCTGAAAGTACCCACATGACCGAACTTGCCCGCAAGCGGCCTGAATTCCGCAACATCAACGCCCTGAAAGACCTGCCCTCGTACCGCCTGCCGGCCGCTGGCATCGTCTCCATCTTGCACCGCATCAGCGGCTTTCTGATGTTTTTGCTCATGCCGCTGTTCATTTGGTTGTTTGACAATTCCATCACCTCCGAAGTGTCGTTTGCCAAACTCTCGGCTGCCTTTGGCATCGGCATCGGTTTTGTGCCGGGCTGGTTCTTCAAACTTCTGGCCCTGGCGCTCATCTGGGCTTATCTGCACCACTTCATTGCCGGTGTTCGCCACATTTACATGGACACCTTCCACGCTGTGAGCAAGGAATTCGGCAAATCCTCTGCAGTGGCCACTTTGGTGTTGAGCCTGGGCTTGACGGCCGTGCTCGGCGCCAAACTCTTTGGCCTGTACTGATTTATTCGCCCCCTCACTCAAAACAACAAGGAAACTGACCTATGTCGTCCGTGAATTACGGCTCCAAACGCATCGTGACCGGTGCAGGCTACGGCTTTCGTGACTGGTTGGCCCAACGTGTGACCGCCGTCCTGATGGCCCTGTTCACCGTGGTCTTGCTGGCCCAAGTGATTTTCACTTCCGGCCCCATCGGCTACGAAGAGTGGGCAAGCATTTTTGCCTCGCAGTGGATGAAGGTGCTGACCTTCTCCGTCATCATCGCCTTGCTCTACCACGTCTGGGTGGGCATGCGTGACATCTGGATGGACTATGTCAAACCCTTGGCAGTGCGCCTGGTCTTGCATGTCTTGACCCTCGTCTGGCTGGTCGGCTGTGCCGGCTGGGCTGTTCAGGCCCTGTGGCGCCTGTGATGCGTCAGCCCTCGCCTGCTTTTGCGCTGAAAACACACCAAACCCAATAAACCATGAGCTATACCAAAGACAAAATCACCACCCGCAAATTTGACGTCGTGATCGTCGGCGCCGGTGGT
>CANHUM010000087.1 GCA_947463845.1 Comamonadaceae bacterium | reverse complement strand
GAAAAATCAAGGACTTGCAGAAGTTATTGGTTACCATCAAGCCATGTTCAGTTACCGACACGCTTTTCACGCAGGCAACCATGCCGATGTGCTCAAACACATCACCTTGCTCGCCACCCTGCGTCACCTCATGCAAAAAGAGGCCGGCATCACCTTGATTGACACCCACGCCGGGGCCGGTTTGTACCGTCTGGATGGCGATTATTCGCAAAAAGGGGCTGAAGCCGAGGACGGCCTGTTCAAGTTGCTGGCCGCCGCCGAAAAGCTCGAGAGCCTGCCCGAGCCTGTGCAGGACTATCTGGAAGAGATCGCCAGTTTCAACCCCAATGGGCAAGCCAAGATCTATCCGGGCTCCCCATTTTTAATGCAGCGCCTGATGCGCCACGCTTCGCGTGACCGCTTGCGCCTGTTCGAATTGCACCCCACCGACAGCAAAGCCCTGATGTCCAACATCGCCCAGCTCGAAGCGGGGCGCACGGTCACGGTGAGCCGAGAAGACGGCTTTGAGGCGCTCAAGAAGCTGCTGCCCCCACCGCCATCGGCCACCGGCTCCAAGCGGGCCATGGTCCTGATCGACCCCAGCTATGAGATCAAGTCGGATTACAGCAAGGTCGCCAGTGTCATTCAGGAATACCTCAAACGGTTCTCAACGGGCACTTACCTGGTCTGGTACCCGATCATCCCGCGCCCTGAAGCGCACGAGCTGCCCAAACGTCTGCGCACCTTGGCCAACCAATCACAAAAGCCTTGGCTCAATGCCACGCTGGCCATTGGCCGTGGCGCGGGTGACGAGGGCGGTCTGGTGGCCAGTGGCATGTTTGTCATCAATCCGCCCTTCACGCTCAAGGACCAGATCCGCCTGGCACTGGACGTGGTGGGGCCCGCCTTGGCGCGGGGGTCTGGCAAACACTGGGGCGTTGAATCTTCCTGAGCCCAGTGGCCCGCAAGAAATCAGGGAAACACCCGATCTTCAACACCCTCAATTAACCGACCGCCCGGTCGGTTAATTGGTATACTGGCATCCGCGCCGCGATCATCCCATCCTGTTTGGCGCAGGAGAAGCCCATGTACACGCAATCCTTCAGCGTCCCGGACGGTTCCGAGGACGCCAAGTCGGCCGGTCTGAAAGCCGTGCCCAAAGCCCTGAACGCACAAGACGCTGCCCTGCAGGCGGCCTTTGACGCCCGCATCGATGCCGATGGCCGCATCGAGCCCCGCGAGTGGATGCCAGATGCCTACCGCAAGACCCTGGTGCGCCAGATCAGCCAACACGCGCACAGCGAAATTGTCGGCATGCTGCCCGAAGGCAACTGGATCAGCCGCGCCCCCAGCCTCAAGCGCAAGGCCATTTTGATCGCCAAAGTGCAAGACGAAGGTGGGCATGGCCTGTACCTGTACAGCGCCGCCGAAACCCTGGGTACCAGCCGGGACCAAATGCTGGACGCCCTGCACACCGGCAAAGCCAAGTACAGCTCCATCTTCAACTACCCCACGCTCAACTGGGCCGATGTGGGCGTGGTGGGCTGGCTGGTCGATGGCGCGGCCATCATGAACCAAGTGCCCTTGTGCCGTTGCTCTTATGGGCCTTATGCCCGCGCCATGGTCCGGGTGTGCAAGGAAGAGTCTTTCCACCAGCGCCAAGGCTACGAAGCCCTCTTGGTGATGATGCAGGGCACGGCCGAGCAAAAAGCCATGGTGCAAGACGCTGTGAACCGCTGGTGGTGGAAGTGCCTGGCCATGTTCGGGCCGCCCGACGCCGACAGCCCCAACAGCGCTCAGGGCATGCGCTGGGGCATCAAGCGCATCAGCAATGACGACCTGCGTCAGAAGTTCGTGGACGCCACCGTGCCCCAAGCCAAGGTGCTGGGCGTGACCCTGCCTGACCCCGATCTGAAGTGGAACGAAGAACGCGGTCACCACGACTACGGCCAAATCGACTGGGACGAGTTCTGGGCCACCGTCAACGGCAATGGCCCCTGCAACAAGGAGCGCCTGGGTGCCCGCGTCAAAGCCTGGAACGATGGTGCATGGGTGCGCGAAGCGGCCATCGCCCACGCCCAAAAACAACAACAACGCCAGATGAAGGAAGCAGCATGAGTACCGCCGCATTGAAGGAATGGCCCCTGTGGGAAGTTTTTGTTCGCAGCAAACAAGGCCTGGAGCACAAGCACTGCGGCAGCTTGCATGCATCAGACTCCGAGCATGCTTTGCAAATGGCGCGTGATGTGTACACCCGCCGCCAGGAAGGTGTGAGCATCTGGGTGGTGCCGTCGGCCAACATCTCTGCGAGCGAGCCCAACGACAAACCGGAATTCTTCGATCCGGCCAGCGACAAGGTGTACCGACACCCAACTTTCTATGTCATTCCCGAAGAAGTGGGACACATGTGATCGCGACCATGAACGCCCCCATCGATTACCTGCTGCACCTGGCCGACAACGCGCTGATCCTCGGTCAACGCAACGCCGAGTGGTGCGGCCACGGCCCCATCCTCGAAGAAGACATCGCCCTGTCCAACAACAGCCTGGACCTGATCGGCCAAGCCCGCATGCTCTACCAGCACGCGGCCGAGTTGCAAGGCGGTGGTGCCACCGAAGACACGCTGGCGTATTTTCGCGACGTACCCGACTTCAAGAACTACACCCTGTGTGAATTGCCGCACATGCCCTTGATGTCGGCCACCGCCCAAGGCGACCGCGACTTTGCCATGACCATCGTGCGCAACTTTCTCTACAGCAGCCTGATGGTGCTGGTCTGGGACCAGTTGCAACACACCAAGGACGCGCAACTGGCGGCGATTGCCGCCAAGTCGCTCAAGGAAGTGCGCTACCACCTGCGCCACTCGCGTGACTGGCTGGTGCGACTGGGTGATGGCACGGACGAATCCCATGCCAAAGCGCAAGCGGCCTTGAACCAGTTGTTGCCCTACACCCAGGAATTCTGGGCCAGCAGCCCGCATGAGGCCGCCGCGCTGGCCAATGGCACAGGCGTCGACATGACCGCTTTGCAAACTGCATGGAACCAGATCGTGGATGAGGCCCTGCAAGAAGCCACGCTGCAGCGCCCGGCCGATGGTGGTTTTGTGTCCACCGGCAAACAAGGCGTCCACTCCGAGCACCTGGGTTTCGTGCTGGCCGAAATGCAAAGCCTGGCCCGCGCCCATCCGCAAGCTGTCTGGTAAGCCCTGGCCATGACCTCCCCAACTTCGCAGCATGACACCGCCGAGGTGGCACGTGCATGGACTCTGCTCGAGGCGTTGACCGACCCCGAAATTCCGGTGGTCACCTTGCGCGAACTGGGCATCTTGCGCGACGTGCGCGCGGGGCACGAAGGACTGGAAGTGGTCATCACCCCCACCTACAGTGGCTGCCCGGCCATGGGCCAGATCGAGGACGATGTGAAAGCCCTGCTGCAAACCCATGGCCTGCAAGGCCGCGTGGTCACGCAATTGGCCCCGGCCTGGACCACCGACTGGATGAGCGAAGCCGCCAAAGACAAGCTGCGCGCCTACGGCATTGCCCCGCCGCACGCCTGCGCGAGCAACGCCACAGGGGCGGCCAGCGTGGTGCAGTTTGCAGCGCGCGGAGCCAAAACCGAGGTGGTGAACTGCCCGCAATGCGGCTCGGCCAACACCACCGAAACCTCCCATTTCGGCTCGACTGCCTGCAAGGCCCTTTACCGGTGCCTGGCCTGCATGGAGCCCTTCGATTACTTCAAACCTTACTGAGTGGCCCCAAGCCCCCAGCCTCAGAGTCACAAGCCATGTCCGCACCCCGATTTCACGACCTCCCGATCGCACGCATTTCACCCGAAGCGGCTGGTGCCGTAGCGATCACGCTGAGCGTGCCTGCCGAGCTGCGCAGCAGCTTTGACTTCCAGCCTGGCCAGTTCTTGACCTTGCGAGCCAACATCGGTGGTGCCGATGTGCGCCGCAGCTATTCCATCAGCTCAGCGCGTAGCCAGTTGCAAAAACAGGGCGTTCTGGAAGTGGGCATTCGTCCCGTCGAAAGTGGTGTGTTTTCAAATTGGGCCGCCACCCAGCTCAAAGCAGGCGATACGCTTCGCGTGATGCCGCCCGATGGTCGCTTTGTGGTGCAGCGCCCCCGTGCGATTCACCGCGTGGGTTTTGCAGCAGGCTCGGGCATCACGCCCATCCTGTCCATTCTGGCCAGCACCCTCGAGGAGCAACCCGACAGCAAATTCACCTTGGTCTATGGCAACCGCCGCATGGACAGCGTGATGTTCAATGAAGCGCTGCAAGACCTGAAAGACCGTTACCCGGACCGCCTCACGCTGATCCACATCCTGTCGCGCCAGGCGCAAGAGGTGCCCCTGCTTGAAGGCCGCATCGACGCCGCCAAAGTGCAGGCCATCATCGATGCCTTCCTGCCGGTGGGCAGCATGGACGAGGTGTTCGTGTGCGGCCCCGAAGCCATGATCGAAGCCACCGAGCAGGCACTGCTGACCGCAGGCGTGAAAGCCGAGCGCATCCGCACCGAGCGCTTCAGCTCCCCCACGCTCGATGCGCTCACGCCCGAAGCCCGCGCCCAGGCCGTGCTGGGCCACCCCGCTACCCGTGAACAAGGCGAAGTGCAACTCACCGTGGTGCTGGACGGCAAGCCTTACAACATGCCGATGAACCGCAACGAAAAGATCCTCGACATCGCCTTGTCGCTGGGCCTGGACCTGCCCTACTCCTGCAAAGCCGGTGTTTGCTGCACCTGCCGCTGCAAGGTCATGGAAGGCACGACCGAGATGGAGAAAAACTTCACCCTCGAAAAGCCCGAAGTCGAACAAGGCTTCATCCTGTCATGCCAAGCCCGCCCCACCAGCGAGCGGGTGGTGATCAGTTTCGACGAACGCTGAAACTTTTCCGATTCACTCGCCAGACTGCTGCATGGCCCACATGCTGGCGTAACGACCTTGGCTGGCCAGTAACTCGGCATGGCTGCCACGCTCGATGATTTGTCCGGCTTCCATCACCAGAATTTCGTGGGCATCGACCACGGTGGACAGGCGGTGTGCGATCACGAGTGTCGTTTTGTTTTGCGCCACGCTGGCCAATTCGGCCTGAATGGCGCGTTCATTGGCCGAGTCCAGCGCTGAGGTGGCTTCGTCGAACACCAGAATTGGCGGATCCTTGAGCAAGGTTCGGGCAATCGCCACGCGCTGCTTTTCGCCGCCCGACAATTTCAGACCACGCTCGCCCACCGAGGTCTGGTAGCCCTTGGGTGTGGAGGCAATGAAGTCATGGATACGGGCCGAACGGGCTGCGCCCTCGATCTCGGCATGACTGGCGCCGGGTCGGCCATAAGCGATGTTGTAGGCCACACTGTCGTTGAACAGCACCGTGTCTTGCGGCACGATGCCCAGCGCCTCGCGCACACTGGCTTGGGTGACCTGCCGGATATCCTGACCCGCAATGCGGATGAAGCCTTGCTGCACGTCGTAAAAGCGGAACATCAAACGCGCCAGCGTGGACTTGCCAGAACCGGAGGGTCCCACCACAGCCACCGTTTTGCCGGCAGGAATCGTGAAGCTGATGTCTTTCAGGATCGGACGGTCGCTTTCGTAGGCGAAGGACACGCGGTCAAAGACCACATCGGGGGCCCCTTGTAAAACCAGCGCAGACGCACCCGGCGCATCGGCCACTTCGCGCTCGCGGTCCATCAACACAAACATCTTGTCGAGATCGGTCAGGCTTTGCTTGATCTCACGGTAAAGCACACCCAAAAAGTTGAGCGGGATGTAGAGCTGGATCATGAAAGCGTTGATCATGACCAGGTCACCCAAAGTCATGCGCCCGGCCACCACGCCTTCGGTGGCGCGCCACAACATGGCCACCAGGGCCGTCGCAATGATGAGCTGCTGCCCGGTGTTGAGCACCGACAAGGTGGTTTGCGCTTTGAGCCGTGCCAGGCGCAAGCGCTCCAGACTTTGGTCATAGCGTCCGGCCTCAAAGCGCTCATTGCCAAAATACTTGACGGTTTCGTAGTTCAGCAGCGAGTCGATCGCGCGGGTGTGCGCGGCCGAGTCGAACTCGTTGGCTTGCTTGCGAAACTGCGTGCGCCACTCGGTCACTCGCACGGTGACGAAAATCTAAAACACCAAGGCCGCCAAAGTGATGCCCGCAAACCAGGCGTCAAACTTGACGGCCAGAATCGTCAGCACCAGGCCCACCTCGATCAGCGTGGGAATGACGCTGTAGAGCGAATAAGAAATCAAGGACTCGATGCCGCGGACGCCGCGTTCAATGTCGCGCGTCATGCCGCCGGTTTGGCGGGCCAAATGAAAGCGCAGACTCAGGGCGTGCAAATGCTCGAAGGTCTGCAAAGCGATGCTGCGCGAGGCGCCTTGCGTGGCTTTCGCAAACACCAACTCGCGCAACTCGGTGAAAGCGGACGTCAACAAGCGCAAAGCCCCGTAACCCAACAGCAGCGCCACAGGCACCACCAGCACCGCTTGCGGGTTGCCCGGCTGGATGCTCATGGCATCGACCAACTCCTTGAGCAGCAAGGGCACGCTCACATTGGCCAGCTTGGCCCCCACCATCAAAGTCAGGGCGATGACCACGCGCCATTTGTATTGCCACAAATAGGGCAAAAGACGCGACAGTGTTTGCCAGTCCCCCCCTCCTGCAGGCTGGGATGCAGCACCTGACGGAGCGCCGGGCTGGGCCGAATGAGGGGAGGCGGAGGCAGCAGTTTCGCCGTGGTGGCGCATAAGGGACAATCCAGTTCAACGTTAACCACCGATTGTGCCCATGTCTGCCACCCAACGCCCCGACACCGTGTCTTTGCCCACCGACCAGGAATTGGTGCTCAAGGTCATCCCCATGCCCGCAGACTGCAACGCCAGTGGCGATATTTTTGGCGGCTGGGTCATGGCCCAGGTCGACTTGGCTGGTGCGGTATTGCCCGCCCGGCGCGTGCGCGGGCGCATGGTCACCGTGGCGGTGAACGAATTCATCTTCAAGCAGGCCGTCAAGGTGGGCGACATCCTGTCGTTTTTCTCGCGCATCGTCCGCGTGGGGCGCACCTCGGTCACCGTCAAGGTCGAGGTGTTTGCCGAGCGTTTTAAGCTGCAAGGCCAGTACATCAAGGTGACCGAAGCG
>CANHUM010000086.1 GCA_947463845.1 Comamonadaceae bacterium | reverse complement strand
TGGTCAGACGGGTCTCAGCGTCCTTGGCGGATTTGGGCGATCAGGGCATCGGCCACCTTCAGTGCGCGGTCCATGTTGCCAGCCAAGGTGCCATCGATGTAGTAACGGCCGGCCACGCCCAAAGAGGGAACCCCTTCGATCTTGAAGTCGTTTTGCAATTGCACCGCCCTTTTGGCTTTGGCGACCACGCCAAAGGACTTGTAGGTCTCGGCAAATTTGGTTTTGTCGATGCCTTGCTTTTCTGCCCAGGCCAGAACGCTGGCATCGGTGTTGAGCATCTGTTTTTCACCGTGGATGGCGGTGAAGACGCGCAGGTGCATCTTCTCCACCAGGTTCATCGCTTCCAGCGTGTAGTAGAGGCGTTGCTGAGGCACAAAGTCTTCCCGGAAGGCCACGGGCACCCGACGGACCACCACGTCTTTGGGGGCGTTTTTGGCCCATTGCTCGAATGCCGGCTCAAAGGCGTTGCAGTGTGGGCAGCTGTACCAGAAAAACTCCAGCACTTCGATCTTGCCTGTGCCCGCTTCAGTGGCCACAGGGCGGTCAAGGGTGATGTAGTCCTTGCCTGAACGGAAGGCTTGTTGGGCCCAGGCAGAAGTGCTGCCCAGCCATGCAGCCACGGACAGCATGACGGTGGAAAAGAGGCGACGTTTCATGATGGCTCCCAGTGATGACAAAAGGGGGGTCAGCGCTGTACGCGAACCAGGGTGTTTTCAATGCCGTTGGCTTCGAGCTGCAGACGAACACGTTCGGCGGCATTTTTGTCGCTGAAGGGACCCATGCGAACCCGGTAGACCAAGCGGCCGGATTGGTCGCGTTCAGACACTTTGGCGTCCAGGCCCAGCATGGCGAGTCTGGCTTTTTGGGCATCGGCGTCGGCGCTGGTGCGGTAGGCGCCGGCTTGCACCAGATAGTCGAACGGATCCGCCGCATCAGGCGGTGCAGCGGGGGTGCTCAGACCCGATTTGGTTTTGGCCAGATCGCCCAAGGGGTCGGCGGTCACCGCAGGCCTGGGCGCTGCTTTGGCAGGATCGGCAGCAGCAGGCGTTTCGGTGGTCGGCTGGCTGGTCTCAGGCTGAACAGGCGGCTCCGCCGGGGCCTTGGGCTGCAACACGCTGTTGGGATTCCAGTCCTTGTTCTTTTCGGTTTCCTGCACGTCCTGTGCGTTGGTGCGGGGTTGGTTTTTGTTGGAGAAAGGTGTGGGCACCTTGGTCACATAAATGGCCACACCCAAAGCCACGCCCAGACCCAGCACCAGGCCCATGATGAAGCCTAACAAGGTGCCGCCGCGTTGGAGTTTCAGAGTCATCACACGTCCGTTCACATTTTTTGCGGGGCCGACACGCCCAGCACCTTCAGGCCATTGCGCAGCACCTGCGCTGTGGCCGCCACCAAAGCCAGGCGAGCCTGCTTGACCGCTGGGTCGTCCACCAGAATGCGCTCGGCGTCGTAATAGCTGTGGTACTGCGACGCCAAGTCGCGCAAGTAAAAGGTCACGTCGTGCGGCGCAAAGTCGTTGGCCGCTGATGTGAGCATGTCTGGGTACTTGGCCAGGGCCAGCATGAGCGCATGGGCCTGAGGGCTTTGCAGCGGTGACAGATCGGCGTTGGCCAGTGTGGCGGTGTCACCGCCATCTTTTTCTCTCCAGGCGGCCAGCACCGAGCAGATGCGGGCGTGGGCGTACTGCACGTAGTACACCGGGTTGTCGTTGTTTTGCGCCAGCGCCAGGTCGATGTCGAAGATGTATTCGGTGTCGGGCTTGCGCGAGAGCAAGAAGAAACGCACCGCGTCCTTGCTGGTCCACTCGATCAGGTCGCGCAGCGTGACGTAGCTGCCCGCCCGTTTGGAAATCTTGACTTCTTCACCCCCACGCATCACGCGCACCATGGTGTGCAGCACATAGTCGGGGTAGCCCTCAGGAATGCCCACGTTGGCCGCTTGCAGTCCCGCACGCACGCGGGCAATCGTGCCGTGGTGATCGGTGCCCTGGATGTTGACCACGCGGCTGAAGCCGCGTTCCCACTTGGTGATGTGGTAGGCCACATCGGGCACAAAGTAGGTGTAGCTGCCGTCGCCCTTGCGCATGACGCGGTCTTTGTCGTCGCCGTAATCGGTGGATTTCAGCCACAGGGCGCCGTCTTGCTCGTAGGTCTTGCCCGCATCGCGCAGCTTTTGTACGGCGGCATCGACCTTGCCACTGGTGTACAGGCTTGACTCCAGGTAGTAGTTGTCAAACTTCACATCAAAGGCCTGGAGGTCCAGGTCCTGCTCGTGGCGCAGATAGGCCACGGCAAACAGGCGCATGCCGTCCAGGTCATTCACATCACCGCTGCCGGTGAACTCGCGGTCATCGGATTTGACGGTTTTCTTCGCCAGGAAGTCGTTTGCGATGTCCTGGATGTAGTCGCCGTTGTAGGCCGCTTCGGGCCACTCGGCATCGCCCGGCTTGAAACCCTTGGCCCGCAACTGGGTGGAGGTGGCCAGGGTGCCGATTTGAACGCCCGCGTCGTTGTAATAGAACTCGCGGTAGACCTGCTCGCCTTGCGTGGCCAGCAAATTGCAAATCGCATCGCCCAAGGCAGCCTGGCGACCGTGGCCCACGTGCAAAGGGCCTGTGGGGTTGGCCGAGACGAATTCGACCAACACTTTGCCCGCCTTGGCGGGCTGCTGGCCGAAGCAGTCGGCCGCTTGCAGCACTTCGTGCACCACGGCCTGCTTGGCCGCGTCTTTCAAGCGGATGTTGATGAAGCCCGGTCCGGCGATGTCGATGGCGTCCACCCAGCGCTCGAAAGCGGGGGTGGCCAGCAAGGCGGTGCGCAGGGTTTCCGACAACTGACGTGGATTTTGTTGGAGGGCCTTGGCCAGCTGCATCGCGGCGGTGCAGGCCAGGTCGCCATGGGCGGCCACTTTGGGCGATTCGAAGGCTGCACGCGCACCTGCGCCGGATTGAAGTTTTTCAAGCTCTGCGGCCAGGGCCGTGAGCAAATGTTGTTTGGCTGAAAGCATATTGCCCGATTTTACGGGCTGCACCCCTTGGGCCGTCGTGAAGCAGCGCACGGCCGTTCAGAAGACAGGTCAATGCCCCGATGCCTGCCAGTAACCGGGCTGTGCGTAATGGTGTTTCAGGTGGTCGATCCACAGCCGCACCCGCAGCGGCAAGTGTTTGCGCTGGGGAAACACCACAAAAATCCCGTTCGGTGGTGCGGCAAACTCTTCCAGCACGGCCACCAATTGGCCCGAGCGGATCTCGCCTTCCACTTCCCAGGTGCTGCGCCAGGCGATGCCATAACCGGCCAGGCACCAGTCGTGCAGCACCTGACCGTCCGAGCAATCCAGCGGACCGCCCGGTCGCAGGTGCACCACGTCCTGGCCGCCACCCGCCAAATTCCGAAAGGCCCAGCCACGGGTTTGCGAGGCGTCACTCGACAAGGTCAGGCAGTCGTGCTGCAGCAGATCGGACGGTTGCAAGGGCGTGCCGCGCCGCGACAGGTAGTCGGGCGTGGCCACGCACAGACGGCGGTTGTCGGCCATGCGCACGCTCACCAGTGAAGAGTCGGGCAGATCACCCACCCGAACCGCGCAATCAAAGCCTTCGGCAGCCAGGTCCACCACCCGATCGCTCAGGTTCAGAGAAATCGTCACATCCGGGTGCAACTCGCGAAAGCGCGGCACCAATGGGGCCACATGGCGCCGGCCAAACCCAGCCGGGGCCGTGATGCGCAAATGCCCGCTGGCTTTGACGCCGCCAGCCGACACACTCGCTTCGGCATTGGCCACATCCGAGAGCAAGCGCTGACAATCTTCCAGAAAAGCACTGCCTTCGTGCGTCAGGGTGATGCGCCGCGTGGTGCGCACCAGCAGTTTCACGCCCAGGCTTTCCTCCAGGGCGTCGAGCCTGCGGCCAATGATGGCCGGAGCCACCCCCTCGGCGCGGGCGGCGGCCGTCAGACTGCCTTTGGTGGCGACCGAGACAAAGGTTTCGAAGGCTTTGAGCTTGTCCATACTGCCCGATTATGCGGGTTCAGGTTTGCAATGCCCGGCTCTGAGCGAAGAATTGATGCGTGCAGGGTGTCAACGGCCCAGCCAGCCTTGGGGCAAGCCCGCCTCGGGTGTCATGCCGTACAGCGGCTCGCCAGGCAGGCCTGCCTTCAGCGGTTCGCGCGCGGCCATGAGTTGGCGCAGATCGATCCCGGTGGACACGCCCATGGCTTCGAACATGAAGACCAGGTCCTCGGTCACCACATTGCCCGAAGCGCCGGGCGCATAGGGGCAGCCGCCCAGGCCACCGAGCGAACTGTCAAAAGTCCGCACGCCCGCTTCATAAGCGGCCAGGCAATTGGCCAGGCCCAGGCCTCGGGTGTTGTGCATGTGGGCCGCACCCGCACGGTCGCCAACTTCTTGAAATAGCGCCTTGAACAGGCGACTGACCTGCGCCGGGTTGGCCATGCCGGTGGTGTCTGACAGACCGATCTCGTCCACCCCGGTCTGCGCCAGTTGTGTCGCCAGGCGCAGGACATCGGCCTCGGGCACTGCGCCTTGCAAGGTGCAGCCAAAGGCCGTGGACATCCCGACTTCAATCGGCACGTGGGGAGCGATGTCATCGCGCAGGCGCAAAACGGCCCGCACTTCTTCCACCATGGCTTCGGGCGTTTTGCGCACATTCGCCATCGAATGCGCGGGGCTGGCCGACACCGGCAAGGTCAGTTTTTGCGCACCGGCCTGCAGCGCCGCCTGGGCACCGCGCAAGTTGGGCACCAGGGCCATCACCCGCACCCCTTTGTGGCGCAACGCATGCTGCACCACTTGGGCCGCATCGGCCATTTGCGGCAGCAGCTGGGCGGGTACAAACGAGGCGACTTCGATTTCGCGCAGGCCAGCAGCGGCCAGCGCGTCGATCCAGCGCAACTTGTCCGCGGTGGGCATGGTGGCTTTGACCGATTGCAGGCCATCGCGTGGGCCGACTTCGCTGATCAGGACTTGCGGGGCGTTCGAGCGTGTCATGTCCGAATTAAACCGCAACGCGCCACACCTTGAGAAACCTGATCAAGGGCTATATTTGTGCTTAAAAGTCATGGGTCTATGAAGTTTGGGCGGGTTTATCTGCGTCCAAATTTAGAATAGAGTGACTTGTCCCATTTGCCCCATGGTCGCTTGACTTGCTTGAACCGGGGGCTGCACCCGATTTTTTTTGACTTGACCCCAGAGGTTTTCATGACTGCACGCACCACCATTCACAACTTGCAAGTGGCCAATCCACTGCTGAGTTTCATCAACGAGCAAATGTTGCCCGCCACTGGCGTGGACAAAGACAAGTTCTGGAAGGGCTTCAACGACATCGTGGCCGACCTGGCCCCGAAAAACATCGCCCTGCTGGCCGAACGTGACCGCATCCAGACCGCCATGGACGCGTGGCACACTGCCAACCCCGGCCCTGTGGCTGAGGGCAAGGCCATGAAGGCCTACCGCAAATACCTTGCCCAAATCGGCTACCTGGTGCCGGAACCCAAAAACGCCCAAGCGACCACCGCCAACGTGGACGCCGAGTTGGCCAAACTGGCGGGCCCTCAACTGGTCGTGCCCATCCTGAATGCGCGTTACGCCCTGAACGCCGCCAACGCCCGCTGGGGTTCTTTGTACGACGCGCTGTATGGCACCGACGCGATCTCTGAGGCCGACGGCTGCGAAAAAGGTTCGCGCTACAACCCCCAGCGCGGCGCCAAAGTCATCGACTACTGCCGCAACGTGCTCGACCGCTGCGCGCCTCTGAAGACCGGCTCGCACGTGGGCAGCAAAGGCTATGCCGTCAAAGCCGGTAAGCTGGTCGTGACTTTGGCCAATGGCAAGAGCACCACGCTGGCCAACGCCAAGCAGTTTGTGGGTTACACCGGTGACGCCAAGGCTCCAGCATCCGTGCTGTTCGTGCACAACGGCCTGCATCTGGACTTGCAGATCAACAAGAACACCCCCATCGGCAAGACCGACCCGGCGGGCGTGTCCGACCTGATCGCTGAAAGCGCCTTGTCCACCATCCTCGACTTGGAAGACTCGGTGGCCGCGGTGGACGCCGAAGACAAAGTGCTGGCCTATGCCAACTGGCTGGGCATTTTGCAAGGCACTTTGAGCGAAGAGGTGCAAAAGGGCGGCAAGACCTTCACCCGCACCATGAATGGTGACCGCGAGTACACCCAACCCACTGGCAAAGGCACCGTCAAACTGCACGGCCGCTCGCTCATGTTTGTGCGCAACGTCGGTCACCTCATGACCAACCCCGCCATCCTCTACAAAGCCGCCGACGGCAGCATGAAAGAGATTCCTGAGGGCATCCTAGACGCCATGGTCACCGTGACCTGCGCCTTGGTGGACTTGCAGAAAAAATCATCACACCCCCTGCGCAACAGCCGCACCGGCAGCGTCTACATCGTCAAGCCCAAAATGCACGGCCCGGCCGAAGTGGCCTTTGCCGACGAGCTGTTTGGCCGCGTGGAAAAAGTCATCGGCATGAAGCCGTCCACCGTCAAGCTGGGCATCATGGACGAAGAGCGCCGCACCAGCGCCAACCTCAAGGCCTGTATCGCCGCCGCCAAGAGCCGCGTGGCCTTCATCAACACGGGCTTTTTGGACCGCACCGGCGATGAGATGCACACCTGCATGCTGGCCGGTCCTGTCATGCGCAAGGGCGACATCAAGAACAGCACTTGGCTGGGCGCTTACGAAAAGAACAATGTGAATGTGGGTCTGGCCTGCGGTTTGCGCGGCCGTGCCCAGATCGGCAAAGGCATGTGGGCCATGCCCGATCTGATGGCCGACATGCTCAAGGCCAAAATTGGTCACCCCATGGCCGGTGCCAACACCGCCTGGGTGCCCAGCCCCACCGCCGCCACGCTGCACGCCATGCACTACCACCAAGTGGACGTGCCTGCACTGCAAAAGCAGATGGAAAAGGCCGTGGCCAAGCAAGACGCTAAAGAACTGCGCGAAGAGACGCTCAACAAATTGCTGCAGTTCCCCGTGGTCGCCAAAGACGCCGCCAACTGGTCGGCTCAGGACAAGCAAAAAGAACTCGACAACAACGCCCAAGGCATCCTGGGTTATGTGGTGCGCTGGGTCGACCAAGGCGTGGGCTGCTCCAAAGTGCCCGACATCAACGGCGTGGGCCTGATGGAAGACCGCGCCACGCTGCGCATCAGCAGCCAGCACATGG
>CANHUM010000085.1 GCA_947463845.1 Comamonadaceae bacterium | reverse complement strand
CCACTTCGGCTATTTGATCGACCCGAACAACCCGCAAGAGTGCGAAACTGCCGAAGCCTTGAACCAGCAACTGGTCAGCCGCGCGCTGCGCCTGGGCGGCACTTGCACCGGCGAGCACGGCATCGGCCTGCACAAGATGGACTTTTTGCGCACCGAAACCGGCGAAGGGGCAGTGGACATGATGCGCACCATCAAGCGGGCACTGGACCCGCACAACATCATGAACCCGGGAAAGATTTTCTCAATGTGAGGCCGTTGGGCGCCGTGTCCACAGCCACAGCGCCAAGCCACCCACCACCACGCCCCAAAAGGCCGAACCCACACCAGCCACCGTCACGCCTGACAGGGTCACCAGAAAGGTCAGCAGGGCAGCCTCGCGGTGCTGCTCATCTTTGACGGCCATCGCCAAGCCAGACGCCATGGTGCCCAGCAGCGCCAAACCGGCCACCGCCAACACCAAGGCCTGCGGAAACGCGGCCATCAGGCTGACAACCGTCCCACCCGCCAAGCCCAAGGCGATGTACAGCAAGCCCGCTGCAGCCGATGCCGTGTAACGACGACTCGGGTCGGGGTGAGCCTCTTTGCCCATGCAAATGGCGGCGGTGATGGCCGCCAGATTGAGGGCGTAGCCCCCCAAAGGTGCCAACAAGAAACTGGCCAAACCCGTCGTCCCAACCACCGGGGAGACCGGAATGTCGAAGCCCGAAGCACGCTGCGCCGCCACACCTGGCAAGTTCTGGGACGCCATGGTCACCACAAAAAGCGGCAGGGCCACACCAACCATGGCCGACCAGCTCCATACCGGACTGACCCACACGGGCCATGCCCAGGCCGCATCCACACTGGACAAATGCAGCTGGCCTTGCCACGCGGCCACCCCCATGCCCACCAGCAACACGACAGGCACCGACCAACGCGGCCACCAGCGTCGGCCCAACACATAGGCCGAAGTCATGGCGATCACCAACACGGGCGCGTGCACCACCGCTCCCACAGCGTCCAGCGCAAAACGTGCCAGCACGCCGGCCAACAAGGCACTGGCCAGGGCCATGGGAATTTTGGACATCAAGCGTTCAAACCAGCCGCTGTACCCCACCGCCATGATCAAGAGCGCACACACCATGAAAGCGCCTGTCGCCTCCGCCAAGCTCACGCCCTGGGTCACCGCCAGAACAGCAGCGCCTGGCGTGGACCAGGCGGTCAAGACTGGCAAGCGGTACCACAGGCTCAAGCCCAGGCTGGTGAGGCCCATGCCCAAGCCTAAGGCCCACATCCAGGACACCATTTGTTCAGGGCTTGCGCCCAAGGCTTGGGCGGCCGAAAACACAATCGCCGCAGAACTGGTGAAGCCCACCAGCACCGCCACAAAACCCGCAACCAGCGTTGACACCGAGACGTCACGCCAAATGGACGTCATGCTGCACCCCGCTCAGCCAACAACAACAGCTCTGCCTGGTGGCACAGATCGGCTTGCTCAAAAGGTTTGAGCATCAGACCACTGAGCCCCGCCGACTGGAAACGCTTCAGATCCAATGGATTCACATTGGCCGTCAGACCCAACACCGGAACCTGCTGGAATCGCTGCCCAGGGTCCTGGCGGATGAGTCGTGTGGCGTCGATACCATCCAAGATGGGCATGACCATGTCCATGAAGACCAGATCCACCGTTTGCTCTCGCAAGACATCCAGGGTCTTTTGTCCATCCACCGCCTCCAGGACCCGGCAATGGGGCCAGGCATTTTGGAGCACCAGCTTGAGCAGCAGACGGTTGGCCGCATGGTCATCGGCCACCAGAAAGGTCCAGGGCCGGTCTGCACTTTGCAGCAGATGCTGATGGTGCTTGGACGATTTGGCCGGAGCCGCGGCCGCTGTCAAGGGCAGGTGCAACCAAAACCGGGAGCCTTGCCCGGGCTCGCTTTCAAAATCGATTTCACCACCCAGCAGCTGCGCCACCTTTTGAGAAATGGCCAAGCCCAAGCCGTTGCCCCCGTAGAGGGTCTGTGTGTCACTTTCGGCTTGGGTGAAGCGCTTGAAAATCTGATCCTGTCTGTCTTTGGCAATGCCGATACCGGTGTCCTGCACGGAAAACTCGATCCCGGGATCGGTCCACCGCACGTGCAGAACCACCGACCCTTGGTGGGTGAACTTGAGGGCGTTGCCCAGCAAGTTTACCAGCACCTGCATCAGGCGGTGGCGATCGGTATGGACCCAGGCGGGCAAAGCCGGGTCCAACACCAAGCGGTAATCCAGGTCCAGGCTCTGCACGCGTGGTTTGAACAATTCGAATGCATGGACGGCGATATGACGCAGCTCAACGGCCTCGGGATGCATGACCAGTTGCCCTGACTGCAGCTGCGAATAGTCCAGGATATCGTTGATCACCGTCATCAAATGGTCGGCGGACTGTCGGGTGTGGTTGAGCACTTTGAGTGCTTCAGGCTTGTCCTTCACCCGTGACAGCAACAGCGCATTGAATCCCAATATGGCATTCATGGGTGTGCGCAACTCATGGCTCACCATGGCAATGAAATGCTCACGCATGGCCGAAGTGTGTTCGAGCTCTTCGCGTCTGAGCTCAAGTTCACGTTGGTACACACGGCTTTCCTCCAAAGCCTGTCGGTACATGTGGTCGTACATCAAGGGCACCACCATCAGCACACAGGTGACCAGCGTGTAAGTCAAGAACGACGACATCACGTGCGACGTACCCGTCTCAAAAGGTTGCACCCAGCCCAAATGGTTGGAGACGACCATCAGCCCTTGCAAGGCCAGCGCGATCAGCAGCCAGAAGAACCCAGCCCTGCGATGGATCATGTAGAACGGGGTCAATGGCAGGATCAACATCCAGGCCAGCGAAGGCGAATGGACACCCCCAGTGACCCAAACCTCGTAGAACAACACACCAGCACCCAAGCCTGTGCCCCAGTGGATGGCCTGGCTGAGAGAAAAACCCCGGTTGACCAGCAACAACAATGCGAGCAGGAGGGCCGCATAGCTGCTGAACATCACACTCGCGTAGGCATAGGGGCTGATCACGGCATAGGTCAAGAGCACCGCCATCACCACAATCACAAAGAAGAACACGTAGGGCATCCTGCCCTGCTGATATCGAGCAGGCAGGCGTGCCACCATGCGTGGTATCCATGGGGGCGTTCGAAGCATCGGCTTCACAAGCTGTCCCCCTGCGCTCGCCGGATGTAATGGCTCACCGTGCGCATCAGCAATTCGGTCTCCATCGGCTTGTACAGCACCTCGTTCATGCCTGCCGCCAGGCAACGTTCGCGGTCGACGGGATTGGTGTTGGCTGTGAGCGCCAGGATGGGCATGCGGGCCGCAATGGCCGGGAAGTGCTGGCGGATTTGCTGCGTGACCTGCATGCCGTCCATGTCCGGCATGATCATGTCGATCAGGGCGACATCAAACCACTGCTGGTCCATCAGGCTGAGGGCTTTGGCACCGCTGTCTGCTGTGGTGACCTGCGCTTTGGGCCAACATTTTTGTAACTGCAATTGCGCCACCATCAGGTTCACCGGGTTGTCGTCCACCACCAGAATGCACAGGGGTTGATCCACCAGACTGTCTAAGCTCTCCTGAGAGGACAGCGCCGTGGTCTTGGCTGCTTCCAAAGGCATCTCAAACCAGAACCGTGCACCCTGCCCTGGCTGGCTGACCACACCGATGCAACCTCCTTGCAGCGTCACCAGTTTTTCACACAGGGTCAGACCCAGACCCGTGCCGGCATCAGCCAGGTTGGTTTGCACATCCGCATGTTCGAACCGCCTGAAAATGTGTTCCTGCCGCGCCAGGGGGATGCCCGGGCCCTCGTCCTGCACCTCAAACCGCAGGTTCTCGTTCTGGGCCATGACATGCACGCTCACACTGCCCTGATGCGTGAATTTGATGGCGTTGTTCACCAGGTTGCTCAGAATTTGCAACAGCCGGCCCTGGTCGCCGTGCACCCTTGCCGGCAGGTCAGCCGCTTGAACGAAACGCAAAACCAGGCCTTTGTTGTGCGCTTTTTCGGCGTAGCGCTTTTCCAGCTCGTCCAGGAGCGACTGCAGTGCAAAGTCAACCCGGTTGAGGTGCAGCCTGCCCGCCTGCAATTGAGAAAAATCCAGGATGTCATTGACCACCTGCAACAAGTTCTCGGTCGAGCGGCGGATATGCCCCACCATGGTCAAGAGTTCAGGCGAATCGGCCAGCTCCAGACGCAGCACGCCATTGAGCCCCAAAATCACGTTCATCGGGGTGCGCAACTCATGTCCGACGGCTGCGACAAATTCGTCCTTGTGCGCCTGTGCCCGGATCAGCGCCTCATGTGTGGCCTTGAGTTCCTCATTGCGCTGATTGAGCTTGCGCAACTGCATCTTGTGCAAATGCTCATAAATGCGCACCCCCATCATCAAATTCAAAAGCGCCAGCACATGGTTCAGATAAGCCCAGTTCACCATGGACGATGATGCATTCACATGGCTGTCCACAACGCCATACCAAGTCATCAGGGTCAGACCGAAAATCGCCAGCAACAAGATACCCATCCAGACCAGTGTGGCTGCGCGCCCCAGCATCAACAAGACCGACACCGACAAGACACTGAGCCAGACCACCGCCGTGGAATTGATGCCGCCTGAGTACATGGCGGTGTACAGCGTCAGCAACAAGGTGAGCGCAGTGACGGTATGGACCACAACATCCACCATCGCCCGGATGCGCACCACAACAAAGAGGCATGCCGTCAACACCGACAAGGCCAAATTGGCCTGCGCGACCGGCTCAATGGGCGTCAGCCAATAGCCCAAAAATGTCGAAAGACTCACCAGCACCAAATAAATGGAGAGCATTTCCTGGCGCAACAAACCATCTGGACGAAACAAGGTTCGCCAGAATATGTTGGACCATTTTTGGAAGGCTGATGGCACCGCGCTCAAGCACGCAATTTGTCGATCAGGCCGTTGAGTTCTTCCAGTGAGCCAAACTGAATGCTCAACTCACCGGTTTCCTCCATTCGGCCCAAGCGCTTGACGCGTTTTTTCACACGCACCTCCACCTCGGCCATCAAGAGGTCTGACAACTCTTCTTCAATGCGGCGGATGTCCCTGGACTTTTCTTTTTTGGGCTTTTGAGTCACCAGATTGAATTCGGCGCTGAGTTTTTTGACCAGGCTTTCCGCCTCTCGAACAGACATCTTGCGTGCCGCGATCTGGTTGGCTGCGGTGATTTGTGCCGCTTTGTCCAAAGACAACAAGGCCCGGGCATGCCCCATGTCCAGGTCGCCAGCCATCAGCATGGTCTGTACGGGCTCGGCCAAATTGAGCAAGCGCAAGAGGTTGCTGCCAGCACTGCGTGAGCGTCCCACCGCCTGCGCAGCAGCTTCGTGAGTGAGTCCAAACTCTTTGATAAGACGTTGCAGGCCTTGAGCCTCCTCCAGCGGATTGAGGTCTTCGCGCTGGATGTTCTCAATAAGGGCCATGGCTGCAGCGGCCTCGTTGGGCACATCGCGCACCAAAACAGGGACCGTTTCCAACCCCGCCAGGCGCGACGCGCGAAAGCGCCGCTCGCCCGCGATGATCTCGAATTTGCCCGCATTCTCACCTTCGGTCAGCCGACGCACCAAGATCGGCTGCATGATGCCTTGGGCCTTGATCGACTCGGCCAGCTCGTACAGGGCACCCTCGTCCATGCGGGTGCGGGGCTGGTAAATGCCGGGCACCATCTGGTCCAATTTCAGCTGACTGGGCAAGCCACTCTCGGCCGGCGCAGACTCGGGGACATCTTCCACAGTGGGGCCCAGCAACGCTTCCAGTCCACGGCCCAGGCCTTTGGGTTTTTTGGTGACCATGTTCAATCTTTCAAGAGTGTTTGTAAAAAGGCATGGCCTTGCGGCCAGTCGCCCAAAGAAGAATCGGCATTGATGTGGCCGGCATTGCCCAGGCACAACCATTGGGCGCCCCAATCACGGGCAAAGGATTGGGCACGTTCTGTTGTGCAATAAGGATCGTCCAGACTGCCCACCAAGCAACTTCTGAAAGGCAAACGCTGACGAACCACGGGCGACCAGCTGGGCAGCCGGTCCTGCATGTGTGGCACTTCGGTATCCCCTGGGGCCACCAGCAAAGCGCCTCGCACACGGTCGGTATGCCTTGAAACCGCGGCCCAAGCCGCCACCAAGATACAGCCCAAGCTGTGCGCCACCAAAATCACCGGCCCCGCTGCGTCGATAACGGCCTCATCCAGACGCGCCATCCAGTCTCCGCGCAAAGGGTTGAGCCAGTCGTTTTGTTCAACCACCGCGTAGCCATGCAAACGCGCCCAGTGCATTTGCCAATGTCCCGCGCCACTGCCCTGCCAACCGGGCAGGATCAGCACCACAGGCTCAGGCGGCATCCCCGGGATGGTGGCATTGAAAGATGGGGTCAAGACCGTCACGGCAACACCGGGCCCAGGTCACAGCGTGGGCGCACGCTGCACCAACTCACGTGCAAACTCGACATAGGCCTGACTGCCCTTGGCCGACGGATCAAAAACCACACCCGGCAAACCGTAACTGGGGGCCTCGGCCAGACGCACATTGCGCGGAATCACCGTGTCAAAAACCTTGTTGCCAAAGTGCGCCTTGAGCTGGTCGCTCACCTGCATTTGCAACGTGATGCGCGGGTCAAACATGACGCGCAACAAGCCAATGATTTTGAGGTTCTTGTTGAGGTTGGCGTGCACCTGCTTGATGGTGTTGACCAGGTCGGTCAGCCCTTCGAGCGCAAAGTATTCGCATTGCATGGGCACGATCACGCCGTGGGCCGAGCACAAGCCGTTCAAGGTCAGCATGGACAAAGACGGCGGGCAATCGATCAACACAAAGTCGTAATCGGCATCCACCTGCGCCAGCGCCGCCCGCAGGCGTTGGTCTCGGCGCTCCAATTGAACCAGCTCCACTTCCGCGCCGGCCAACTCGCGGTTGGCACACAGCACGTCATAACCACAGGGCTCAGCCCTGACCGCTGCCTCCTTGACGGTTGCAGACTCCAGCAAAACGTCATACACGCTCAGCGGGATCTCCCGCTTGTCAATGCCCGAACCCATGGTGGCGTTGCCCTGCGGGTCCAGGTCAACCAGCAAAACCCGCTGCCCGACCTTGACCAGGCCTGCAGCAAGGTTGACCGTGGTGGTGGTTTTGCCGACACCACCTTTTTGGTTGGCAACACAGAGAATTTTGGCCATG
>CANHUM010000084.1 GCA_947463845.1 Comamonadaceae bacterium | reverse complement strand
CAACCCGAAAGCCTAACCGAGGAACGGGTTTCCTGCCACCACTGAACACAATCCAAGGACTTTCCATGTCTCTGTTTTCCGCCGTCGAAATGGCCCCCCGCGACCCGATCCTGGGCCTGAACGAACAATACAACGCCGATACCAACCCCAATAAAGTGAACCTGGGTGTGGGCGTGTACTTCGACGACAACGGCAAACTGCCCCTCTTGCAGTGCGTGCAAGCTGCCGAAAAAACCATGATGGCCACCCCCACAGCGCGTGGCTACCTGCCGATCGACGGCATTGTGGCCTATGACAACGCCGTCAAGGCGCTGGTGTTCGGTGCCGATTCGGATGTCGTCAAGTCCGGCCGCGTCTCTACGGTGCAGGCCATTGGCGGCACAGGCGGCCTGAAAATCGGCGCAGACTTCCTGAAAAAAGTCAGCCCCCAGGCCAAGGTGCTGATTTCCGACCCCAGCTGGGAAAACCACCGTGCCATCTTCATCAACGCGGGTTTTGAGGTCGACAGCTACACCTATTACGACGCAGCCAAACGCGGCGTGAACTTCGAGGGCATGCTGGCCAGCCTGAACGCCGCCGCCCCTGGCACCATCGTCGTGCTGCACGCCTGCTGCCACAACCCGACCGGCTACGACATCACTGCAGCCCAGTGGGATCAGGTCATTGCGGTGGTCAAGGCCAAGAACCTGACCGCTTTCCTGGACATGGCCTACCAAGGCTTTGGCCATGGCATTGCCGAAGACGGCGCGGTGATCGGCAAATTTGTGGCTGCAGGTCTGAACATCTTCGTGTCGACCTCTTTCTCGAAGAGCTTCAGCCTGTACGGTGAGCGCGTGGGCGCCCTGTCGGTGGTGGCTTCTGACAAGGAAGAAGCTTCCCGGGTGCTGTCGCAACTGAAAATTGCCATCCGCACCAACTATTCCAACCCGCCTATCCATGGCGGTGCGGTGGTGGCTGCGGTCTTGAACAACCCCGAACTGCGTGCCCAGTGGGAGCAGGAACTGGCCGAAATGCGCGTGCGCATCAAAGCCATGCGCCAGAAGCTGGTCGATGGCCTCAAAGCCGCTGGCGTCCAGCAGGACATGGGCTTCATCACGCAACAGATCGGCATGTTCAGCTACTCGGGCCTGACCAAAGACCAGATGGTGAGGCTGCGCAACGAATTTGGGGTTTATGGCACCGACACCGGGCGCATGTGCGTGGCCGCCCTGAACAGCAAAAACATCGACTACGTGTGTGCTTCGATCGCCAAAGTGGTCTGAACGAACACCCTTCCAGTCTGACTTGCAACTTGTAACCGCCCCTGTCGGGGCGGTTTCTTTTTGGGTCGACCGGTCAAAGACTGTCAATTAGGGGTCAACCTCAAAAAATACCTGTTGGTCTCCTGTAGTATTGCTGCAGCGCATCATTTTGTTGCAAGGAAAACTGTCACATGCTGTATCAGATTTTTGAAACCCAACGCTCGATCATGGAGCCATTTTCCGATCTGGCCCAAGCTGCAGCAAAGCTTTACAGCAATCCTTTGAACCCCATGGCCCAAACGCCTTTGGCACAACGCGTGTCTGCAGGCTATGCGCTGATGCACAGGCTGGGCAAAGATTACGAAAAGCCTGAATTTGGCATCAAGACCGTCAAGGTCAACCGGGTCGATGTGGCGATTCACGAGCGCATCGAAATTGACAAACCTTTTTGCGAACTGCGCCGATTCAAACGCTTCTCGGACGATGCGGACACCCTGAGCGTGCTCAAGGCCCAGCCAGTGGTGCTGATCGTGGCCCCGCTTTCTGGCCACTACGCCACCTTGCTGCGCGACACCGTCAAGACCATGCTGCAAGGGCACAAGGTCTACATCACCGACTGGAAAAACGCACGTCTGGTGCCTTTGTCCGATGGTGAATTCCACCTGGACGATTACATCAACTATGTGCAGGAATTCATCCGCCACCTGCAGTCCATCTATGGTCACTGCCATGTGGTGAGTGTTTGCCAGCCCACGGTGCCAGTGCTCGCAGCCGTCTCCTTGATGGCCAGCCGTGGCGAAAAGACGCCACTCACCATGACCATGATGGGCGGGCCCATCGACGCCAGAAAATCACCCACTTCGGTGAACAACCTGGCCACCAACAAAAGCTTTGAGTGGTTCGAAAACAATGTGATCTACCGTGTGCCGCCCAACTTCCCGGGTGCCGGCAGACGGGTCTATCCTGGCTTTTTGCAGTACACGGGTTTCGTCGCCATGAACCCCGATCGCCATGCCAACAGCCATTACGACTATTTCAAGGACTTGATCAAGGGTGACGACGCCAGCGCGGAAGCCCACCGCAAGTTCTACGACGAGTACAACGCCGTCCTGGACATGGACGCCGATTACTACCTGGAGACCATACAGACCGTGTTCCAGGACTTCAAACTGGTCAATGGCACCTGGGACGTCAAGGGCGTGGACGGCAAGGTCGAACGCGTGCGGCCGCAAGACATCAAGACCACCGCGCTGATGACGGTGGAAGGTGAGTTGGACGATATTTCTGGCTCGGGCCAGACCCGTGCGGCGCAAGACCTGTGCAGCGGCGTGCCCGCCAAGGAGCGTCAGCACCTGGAAGTCGAAGGCGCTGGCCACTATGGCATCTTCAGTGGCCGCCGCTGGCGGGACATTGTTTATCCGCAACTGGTCAAGTTCATCGCCGATCACGCGCCCAAAGCCCGTGCTCAACCCGCTGCCAAACCCGTTGCAAAAGCAGCAGGCAAAACACCTCAAAAGGTTGCGGCCAAAGTTGCTGCCAAGGCTGCCGTCAAAACCACCCAGGTGAATGCCAAGAAAAAGGCCTGAGGTCCATGCCCACCTTGAGTCCAACAGCGCCTGAGACCCAGGCGCTTTTTCTTGCACTCCATGAGGCCCTGCCCCAAACCCAGTGCACACGTTGCGGGTATCCGGACTGCGCCAGCTATGCCCGCGCCATGTCAGAAGGTCAAGCTGCCATCAACCAGTGCCCGCCGGGAGGGCAAGCAGGCATCGAGCGGCTGGCAGCCATTACCGGGCAAGCAGCTTTGCCGCTGAACGCCGAACACGGTACTGAAGGGCCTCGCCATGTGGCCATCATCGATGAATCCTGGTGCATTGGTTGCACGCTGTGCATCAAAGCCTGCCCCACCGATGCGATTTTGGGGGCCAACAAGCTGATGCACACCGTGATCGAGCCTTGGTGCACGGGCTGCGAGTTGTGCATTCCGGTCTGCCCGGTGGACTGCATCGCCTTGGAAAACGTCACAGGCACCCGAACCGGCTGGGCCGCCTGGTCGGATGAACAGGCGCGTACCGCACAAGCGCGCTACGAGATGCGCCAGCAACGTCTGGTGCAAGAAGAAGCAGAGCACCAAAGGCGTTTACAAGCGAAAGCCGAGCACAAACTGGCCGACTTGGCCCAATACACCAAGGGCACTGAAGAGGCCTCTGAAGTGGACCGCAAACGGGCCATCATCGAAGCGGCACTGGCCAAAGCAAAAGCCCGGCAGACTGGCGCCTGACGGGCTTTGAAGAACGGGTTTTGGCGCCAAAGAAAAAATCAATGCGCGTTGGCCGCCAAGGCCGCAAAGGCCTTGACCACTTCAGGTGGCGCCTGCACCAATTCGATCAACACACCCTCCCCGGCAATGGGAAACTCGTCGTTGGACTTGGGGTGCAAGAAAGTGATGTCAAAACCGGCAGCCCCCTTGCGGATGCCGCCCGGCGCAAAACGCACGCCTTGGGCCGTGAGCCACTCCACAGCCACCGGTAAGTCGTCGATCCACAAACCAATGTGATTGAGCGGCGTGGTGTGCACCGCCGGTTTTTTCTCAGGGTCCAAGGGCTGCATCAAGTCGACCTCGACCTTGAACGGGCCGGTGCCGATGGCGCAGATGTCTTCGTCCACGTTCTCACGCTCGCTCTTGAAAGTGCCGGTCACTTCCAAGCCGAGCATGTCCACCCACAAAGTTTGCAAGCGGGTTTTGTCAGGGCCGCCGATGGCGATCTGCTGGACACCCAGCACTTTGAAAGGTCGTGTCATTTATTCGAACTCCACGATCATCTGATCCACCGTCAGTGACTCGCCCTTGGACGCGACCACCTTCTTCACAACACCGTCTTGTGCGGCAAACAACACGTTCTCCATTTTCATGGCCTCGATCACGGCCACACGCTCACCGGCTTGCACTTTTTGACCCGGCTGCACCGACACTTCCACCAAGAGGCCTGGCATGGGCGAGAGCACGAAGCGGCTGAGGTCTGGCGGGGCTTTGAAGGGCATGAGCTGGTGCAGCTCGGCCATGCGCGGCGACATGACCAGCGCTTCGATGCGCGTGCCGTTGTGCTGCACTTGCAGCGCCAAGGGGTTTTTCAAGGTGCCACGCTCGACCTGGGCCGTGAACGGTTTGCCGTTGCAAGTGCCTTCGATGCGGATGTCATTCAAGCGTGAGTTGCTTTCGATGGCATAGGTTTTTCCCCCGATGGTGATTTGCGCCACACCAGGTTTGCCCACGAATTCATCCACATGCACGGGCACATAGCGGTTTTTGCCGCCCTGCCCCAACTCCACCACGGCGTAGTCTTGGCCGATCTTCACGTCGTAACCGGGCAGCTGACCGCTCAGACTGGCGGCGCGTTCACGCGATTTGCGGCGAACAAACGCCGCCAAGGCCGCCAAGAAGTCGTGGTCATCGTGCGGCACATCTTCGGCACGGAAACCATGGGCGTAGTGCTCGGCAATGAAGCCCGTGTTGAACTGGCCACTCACGAATTTGGGGTGCGCCAACAATGCGGCCTGGAAAGGGATGTTGGAGCTGATGCCACGGATGACAAAGCCGTTCAGGGCTTCGCGCATCTTGGCAATGGCTTCGTTGCGGTCCTTGCCGTGCACGATGAGCTTGGCGATCATCGAGTCGTAGAACATCGGGATCTCACCACCATCTTGCACACCGGTGTCCACGCGCACGCCTTGCAAATCAGCGGTGTTGCCCTGAAACATGGTTTGTGCGGGCGGTTGGAAGCGCACCAAACGGCCGGTGGATGGCAAGAAGTTGCGGAAGGGGTCTTCGGCGTTGATACGGCATTCGATGGCCCAGCCGTTGCGTTTGACGTCGGACTGCGCAAACGAGAGTTTCTCGCCAGCGGCCACGCGGATCATCTGCTCCACCAGGTCCAAGCCGGTGATGCACTCGGTCACGGGGTGTTCCACCTGCAAGCGGGTGTTCATCTCCAGGAAGTAGAAGTCCTGGTCTTTGCCGACCACGAACTCAACCGTACCAGCCGACTGGTACTTCACGGCCTTGGCCAGCGCCACAGCCTGCTCACCCATGGCCTTGCGGGTGGCGTCACTGATGAAGGGCGATGGCGCCTCTTCGATCACTTTTTGGTGACGACGCTGGATCGAGCACTCGCGCTCGTTGAGGTACACCACGTTGCCGTGGCTGTCACCCAGGATCTGGATCTCGATGTGGCGGGGTTCGAGCACGTATTTTTCGATGAACACACGGTCGTCGCCAAAGCTGTTGCGTGCCTCGTTACGGCAAGAAGTAAAGCCCTCGAAGGCTTCCTTTTCGTTGAAAGCCACGCGCAAACCTTTACCACCGCCACCGGCCGAGGCCTTGATCATGACGGGATAGCCAATGCCCTTGGCGATCTCCACCGCCTGCTCGGCGGTGTCGATGGCGTCGTTGTAGCCGGGGATGGTGTTGACCTTGGCTTCGTTGGCCAATTTCTTGGAGGCGATCTTGTCGCCCATGGCGGCGATCGAGTGGGCCTTGGGGCCAATGAAGGCAATGCCCTCGTCTTCGCAGCGCTTGGCGAACTCGGTGTTCTCGCTCAGGAAGCCGTAGCCGGGGTGGATGGCTTGGGCGCCAGTCGCTTTGGCGGCGGCAATGATTTTTTCAGCGACCAAATACGACTCGCGCGAGGGCGCGGGGCCCAGCAGCACGGCTTCGTCGGCCAGTTGCACGTGGCGGGCCTCCTTATCGGCTTCCGAATAAACAGCCACGGTTTGGATGCCCATTTTTTGGGCGGTGGCGATGACGCGGCAGGCGATTTCGCCGCGGTTGGCAATCAGGATTTTGGTAAACATCGTGTTCTTCTCCTTGGCAATCACAGTGGAATGTTCCCGTGCTTGCGCCATGGGTTTTCAATTTTCTTGTCTTTGAGCATCACCAACGAGCGGGCAATACGCTTGCGTGTTTCGTGGGGCTGGATCACGTCGTCGATGAAGCCACGGGCGCCCGCCACAAAGGGGTTGGCAAAGCGGGCTTTGTACTCGGCTTCCTTGGCCGCCAATTTCTCGGGGTCGCCCTTGTCTTCACGGAAGATGATCTCCACGGCACCCTTGGCACCCATGACCGCGATTTCGGCGTTGGGCCAGGAGAAGTTGACGTCGCCACGCAGGTGCTTGGAGGCCATCACGTCGTATGCACCGCCATAGGCCTTGCGGGTGATGACGGTGATTTTGGGCACGGTGCACTCGGCATAGGCGTACAGCAACTTGGCACCGTGTTTGATGATGCCGCCAAACTCCTGGCTGGTGCCAGGCATGAAGCCGGGCACGTCCACAAAAGTGACCACCGGAATGTTGAAGGCGTCGCAGAAGCGCACGAAACGCGCGGCCTTGATGGAGCTCTTGATGTCCAAACAACCGGCCAGAACCAAGGGCTGGTTGGCCACAATGCCCACGGTTTGTCCGTCGATGCGGGCAAAACCGATCAGGATGTTTTTCGCGTAATCGGGTTGAAGCTCAAAGAAATCGCCATCGTCCACAGTTTTGACGATGAGTTCCTTCATGTCATAGGCCTTGTTGGGATTCTCGGGCACCAAGGTGTCCAAGCTCAGGTCCATGCGATCGGTCGGGTCGCCACTCTTGCGCACCGGCGCTTTTTCTTTGTTGTTGAGTGGCAAATAGTTGAAGAGGCGGCGCAGCATGAGCAGTGCTTCCACGTCATTCTCAAACGCCATGTCGGCCACGCCGCTCTTGGTGGTGTGCGTCAAAGCGCCACCGAGTTCTTCGGCCGTGACCTCTTCGTGCGTCACGGTTTTGACCACGTCGGGGCCGGTCACGAACATGTAGGACGTGTCTTTGACCATGAAGATGAAGTCGGTCAGGGCGGGCGAGTACACCGCACCACCGGCCGATGGGCCCATGATCATGCTGATCTGGGGCACCACGCCCGAGGCCATGACGTTGCGCTGAAAAACGTCGGCGTAACCGCCGAGCGATGCCACACCTTCTT
>CANHUM010000083.1 GCA_947463845.1 Comamonadaceae bacterium | reverse complement strand
GTACGCTCACCGATTACATGCCACCCGACGCCATCATGTTTCTGGATGAGAGCCACCAGATGATCGGCCAGCTCAACGCCATGTACAACGGCGACAAGGCCCGCAAGACCACGCTGGTGGAGTATGGCTTTCGCTTGCCCAGTGCCCTCGACAACCGACCTCTCAAGTTCGAGGAATTTGAAAAACGCATGCGACAGTGCATCTTCGTCTCGGCCACCCCGGCCGATTACGAAAAAACACACGCAGGCAAAGTGGTCGAGCAGGTGGTGCGCCCCACGGGCCTGGTGGATCCGCAGGTCGAGGTGCGTCCCGCCACCCACCAGGTTGACGATGTGCTGCAGGAAATCCGTATCCGGGTGGACAAAAACGAGCGCGTCCTCATCACCACGCTGACCAAACGCATGGCCGAGCAGCTGACCGATTACCTGGGTGACAACGGCGTGAAAGTGCGTTACCTGCACAGCGATGTGGACACGGTGGAGCGGGTGGAGATCCTGCGCGACCTGCGCCTGGGTGCTTTCGATGTGCTGGTGGGCATCAACTTGCTGCGCGAGGGGCTGGACATTCCCGAGGTGTCGCTGGTGGCCATTTTGGATGCCGACAAAGAAGGCTTCTTGCGCGCCGAGCGCAGCCTGATCCAGACCATCGGCCGCGCGGCCCGCAACCTGAATGGGCGGGCGATCTTGTACGCTGACCGCATCACCGACTCCATGAAAAAAGCCATGGGCGAGACCGAGCGGCGGCGCATCAAACAACTGGCGCACAACGAGGCCATGGGCATCACGCCCCAGAGCATTGTGAAAAAGGTCAAGGATCTGATCGACGGCGTGTACAGCGAAAAATCTGGCAAGGAAGCTGAGCGCCTTGAGCAGGCAGCCCTTCAGCGTGCCAAGACCCTGGACATGAGCGAGAAGGACGTGGCCAAGGCCATCAAGCAACTGGAAAAGCAGATGATGGAACACGCCCGCAACCTGGAGTTCGAAAAAGCTGCCCAGGTACGGGACCAACTCGCCATCCTGAAAGAGCAGGCCTTTGGTGCGGCAGGTGGCGACCACATCGTGCCGCTGATCCGCGCTTGAATAACCCTATAACCCGAGTGATTTGATCGGGATTCGGGTATACTTGACTCGTTTAGTCGGGAACCTGCTCAGTCGGGCCAAAGACCAAGCCCACACCCACTTCAGGAGTCTGCCATGCGATTAACCACCAAAGGCCGTTTTGCCGTCACCGCCATGATCGATCTGGCCTTGCGCCAGGACGCCGGCCCTGTGACTTTGGCCGCCATCAGCCAGCGCCAACAGATTTCACTGTCCTACCTGGAACAGCTGTTTGGCAAGCTGCGCCGCCACAATTTGGTCGAGTCCACCCGTGGCCCCGGCGGCGGCTACACCTTGGGACGCAAATCCACCGACATCACCGTGGCCGACATCATCTTGTCGGTTGACGAGCCCATTGACGCCACCCACTGCGGCGGCAAGGAAAACTGCAATGGCGGTGATGGCCGCTGCATGACCCACGACTTGTGGGCTTCACTCAACTCCAAAATGGTCGAGTTTCTGGACTCGGTGTCGCTGCAAAAACTGGTGGACGACCAGTTGGCCAAAGGCCTGGTGGTGGAGCTCAAGCCCACCCTCAAGCGTGCCATCGCCCCCATGCCTGCCAGCAAGCCGATACGCCTGACCGGTCCGAATTCCGTGTTTGATCTGGGCAATGTGTTTGCCAAATCCTGATTGAAAAGAAGTACCCCATGACCACGCCCCACTTTCCCATCTACCTCGATTACGGCGCAACCAACCCTTGCGACCCGCGCGTGGTGGACGCCATCGTTCCTTGGTTGCGCGAGCATTTTGGTAACCCGGCATCCCGCAGCCACGCCTGGGGCTGGGAGGCCGAAGCCGCTGTCGAAACGGCGCGCGAGCAAGTCGCCGACCTGATCGGTGCCGACCCGCGTGAAATTGTCTGGACCAGTGGCGCCACCGAATCCAACAACCTGGCCATCAAGGGTGCAGCGAACTTTTACAAGTCACGCGGCAAGCACCTGATCACCGTCAAGACCGAACACAAAGCCGTGCTCGACACCATGCGCGAACTCGAACGCCAGGGTTTTGAAGTGACCTACATGGATGTGCAGGCCGATGGTTTGTTGAACATGGACGCGCTCAAGGCCGCCATTCGCCCCGACACCATCCTGATCAGCGTGATGTTCGTGAACAACGAAATCGGCGTGATCCAGGACGTGACCGCGATCGGGAACCTGTGCCGTGAAAAAGGCATTGTTTTCCACGTCGACGCCGCGCAAGCCACCGGCAAAGTCGAGATCGACATGACCCAGCTGCCCATCGACCTGATGAGCTTGGCTTCGCACAAGACCTATGGTCCCAAAGGCATTGGCGCTTTGTACGTACGCCGCAAGCCCCGCATTCGCCTAGAAGCGCAAATGCATGGCGGCGGTCACGAGCGCGGCATGCGCTCAGGCACCTTGCCCACCCACCAGTGCGTGGGCATGGGCGAAGCGTTCCGCATCGCCAAACTGGAAATGGCCCAGGACAACGCCAAGGCCCGTGCTTTGCACGATCGCCTGATCAATGGCCTGAGCGACATGGAGCAGGTGTTTTTGAACGGCCACGCCACGCAGCGCGTACCGCACAACATCAACATGAGCTTCAACTTCGTCGAGGGCGAGTCGCTGATCATGGGCATCAAAGGTCTGGCGGTATCGTCGGGCTCGGCCTGTACCTCGGCCAGCCTGGAGCCCAGCTACGTGCTGCGCGCCTTGGGCCGCAGCGACGAATTGGCCCACAGCAGCTTGCGCATGACGATTGGCCGTTGGACCACCGAAGAAGACATCGATTACGCAATCAAAACCATCCGCGAGAACGTGGCCAAGCTGCGCGAACTCAGCCCCCTGTGGGAAATGCACAAGGATGGCATCGACTTGAGCACGATCCAGTGGGCCGCCCATTGAGTTCACACTGACCTGAACACGGAGAAAACACCATGGCATATTCTGAAAAAGTGGTTGACCACTACGAAAACCCCCGCAATGTGGGCTCGTTCGACAAGGGCGATGACAGCGTGGGCACCGGCATGGTCGGTGCACCGGCTTGCGGCGACGTGATGAAGCTGCAAATCAAGGTCAACCCGCAAACTGGCGTGATCGAAGACGCACGTTTCAAGACTTACGGTTGTGGCTCGGCCATCGCCTCCAGTTCGCTGGTCACCGAATGGGTCAAGGGCAAAACGCTGGACGAAGCCGCAGCCCTGAAGAACAGCCAGATCGCCGAAGAGCTGGCGCTGCCACCCGTCAAAATCCACTGCTCCATCCTGGCCGAAGACGCCATCAAAGCCGCAGTGGACGACTACAAAAAGAAACACCTGAACTGACATGGCCATCTCTCTGTCTGCTGCCGCAGCCCGGCATGTGACCCGCTACTTGGCCAAACGCGGCTCGGGTGTGGGTGTGCGCCTGGGGGTCAAGACCACCGGTTGCTCGGGCTTGGCTTACAAGCTGGAGTACGTGGACGAAATCGCCCCGGAAGACGTGGTCTTCGAAGGCCATGGCGTCAAGGTCATGGTGGACCCGAAAAGCCTGGCCTACATCGACGGCACCGAGCTGGACTTCGTTCGTGAGGGTCTCAACGAAGGTTTCCGCTTCAACAACCCCAACGAACGCGACCGCTGCGGTTGCGGCGAGTCGTTCCGCGTGTGATTTCCCTGCAGGCCAACGACTTCGAGCTGTTTGACGTTCCGGCGCAGTTTGCTCAAGACCGCGCACAACTGGATGCCTGCTGGAAAGCGCTGCAGCGAGAGGCCCACCCGGACCGCTTTGCCGCCGAAGGCGTTGCCGCCCAGCGGGTGGCCATGCAGTGGTCGGTGCGCATCAATGAGGCCTACCAGCGTTTGAAAGACCCGCTCAAACGGGCCGCCTATCTGTGCGAACTGCAAGGCGCGCCTGTTCAGGCCGAAAACAACACCGCCATGCCAGCGTCATTCCTCATGCAGCAAATGGCTTGGCGAGAAAGCCTGGACGACACGGACAGCGCTGAAGGCCTGGATGCCCTGGCGGATGAAGTGGCAGCCGAGCAGCGCCGTGTGCAACAAGAGCTGGCCCACCTTCTCGACGTGTCCAAAGACCCCGTCTTGGCCGTGGGGCAGGTGAGGGCGCTGATGTTCATTGAGCGTTTCACGCAAGAAGTGAACGCTAAACTCGACCGATTGACCTGAATTTTCCCGACAGACCATGGCCTTACTGCAGATTTCCGAACCGGGTCAGTCGCCCGACCCGCACCAACGCCGCATCGCCGTGGGCATCGACCTGGGCACAACGCACTCGCTCGTGGCTTCGGTGCGCAATGGCGTGGCCGAGTGCTTGCCTGACGACGATGGCCGGGTGATCCTGCCGTCGGTCGTGCGCTTCTTGCCTGGCCAGGGCCGCCAGATTGGGTTGGATGCGGTGCAATCGGCGGCCTCTGACCCGGGCAACACCCTCGCCTCGGTCAAGCGATTCATGGGCCGTGGTTTGAACGACATCGCTGACCGCAGCAAGTTGCCCTATGAATTTTTAGCCAGTGAACAGGGCATGCTGTCCATCCAGACCATCCAGGGCCCCAAGTCCCCCGTGGAAGTGAGCGCTGAAATTCTGGCCACCCTGCGTTACCGTGCCGAAGACACTTTCAACGATGACCTCTATGGTGCGGTCATCACCGTACCCGCCTACTTTGACGATGCGCAGCGCCAGGCCACCAAAGACGCCGCCCAGTTGGCTGGCCTGAACGTGCTGCGCTTGATCAACGAACCCACGGCAGCAGCGATTGCCTATGGCCTGGACAACGCCAGCGAAGGTGTTTACGCCGTGTTCGATTTGGGCGGCGGCACGTTCGACATTTCCATCTTGCGCCTCACGCAAGGCGTGTTTGAAGTGCTCGCCACCGGTGGCGATTCGGCCCTGGGCGGCGATGACTACGACCAGGCCTTGGCCGACTTCGCCATGGCCCGGCAGCCCGGTTTGCAAGCCGCAACGGCCGAAGACAAAACCAGGCTCAAGACGGCGGCCCGTGCGGCCAAAGAAGCCCTGACCCACGCTGACACGGCCGATCTGAAGGTGGCCCTGTCTATGGGTGTTTTGTCTGTGCAAGTCAGCCGCGCCGATTTCGAGCAGGCCACCCAAGCCCTGACGACGCGCTGCATCACCGCCGTGCGCAAAGCGCTGCGCGATGCGCAACTGGCCAAGGACGATGTGCAAGGCGTGGTCATGGTGGGTGGCTCCACCCGCATGCCGCAAATTCAGCAAGCGGTGGCCGACTTTTTTGGTCAGGCCCCGCTCAACAACCTCAACCCCGACGAAGTCGTGGCGCTCGGCGCAGCCATTCAGGCCAACCAGCTGGCGGGCAACAACGCCGCTGGCGAGCTGCTGCTGCTTGACGTGATCCCGTTGTCTCTGGGCATTGAAACCATGGGCGGCCTGGTCGAGCGCATCATCCCGCGCAACCAGACCATCCCCACCGCCATGGCGCAAGACTTCACCACCTACCAGGACGGCCAGACCGCGCTGGCGCTGCATGTGGTGCAAGGCGAACGCGATCTGGTGCAAGACTGCCGCAGCTTGGCCCGCTTTGAGTTGCGCGGTATTCCGCCCATGGCGGCGGGTGCCGCACGCATCCGCGTGACCTTCACGGTGGACGCCGATGGCCTGCTGAGCGTGGGGGCCAAAGAGCAAATCAGTGGCGTCGAGGCACGCATTGACGTGAAACCGTCTTACGGCCTGAGTGACGAGCAAATCGCCACCATGCTGCAAGAAAGCTTCTCCACCGCCCAAGCCGACATGAAGACCCGTGCGCTGGTCGAGGCCCGAGTCGATGCCGACCGCATGCTGCTGGCCACCCGCAGCGCCTTACAGGCCGATGGTGATTTGCTCAGCCCCGCTGAACGTGCTGCCATTGAGGCTCAAATGGTGACCTTGCAAGCGGCGATCCAAACCGAGCAAGATGCCAAGGCGCTGGAAGACTGCACCCAGGCTTTGGCCAAAGGCACCGAAGCCTTTGCGGCCGAGCGCATGAACCACAGCATCCAAAAAGCCCTGGCTGGTCAAAACATTCAGTCGATGTGAATCACAATACCGTCATGCCCGTCATCAAAATCCTGCCCCACCCCGAGTACTGCCCGCAAGGTGCCCAAATCACCGCACCCGCAGGCACCAGCATCTGCGAAGCTTTGCTCGACAACCAGATCAACATCGAGCACGCCTGTGACATGAGCGCAGCCTGCACCACCTGCCATGTGGTGGTTCGGGAAGGCTTCAACACGCTCAACGACATGGAAGAAACCGAAGAAGACCTGCTCGACCGCGCCTGGGGCCTGGAACCCAACTCGCGCCTGAGCTGCCAGGCCTTTGTGGCCAAGAGTGATCTGGTGATCGAGATTCCGCGCTACACCATCAACCACGCCAAAGAAAACCACTGAAGCCTGTCATGCGCCAAATCGTTCTCGACACCGAAACCACAGGCCTGTCGGCCGAAGGTGGCGACCGCATCATTGAGTTGGGCTGCGTGGAGCTGTATGCCCGCAAGCTCACGGGCAAGAACCTGCACTTTTATTTCAACCCCGAGCGCGACAGCCACGAAGACGCGCTCAAGGTGCACGGGATCAGCAACGAGTTTTTGCGCGACAAGCCCAAGTTTGCCGAACTGAGCGATGAGATCCTCAATTACTTGGCCGATGCCGAGCTCATCATCCACAACGCAGCCTTCGACATTGGCTTTTTGAACAAAGAGCTCGAACGCGTGGGCAAGAAGCCGCTCAACGCGTATGTCAGCAACGTGATCGACACCCTGGCCATGGCCAAGGAGATGTTCCCAGGTAAACGCAACAGCCTGGACGCGCTGTGCGATCGCCTGGAAGTGGACAACTCGGGACGTACCTTGCACGGCGCTTTGCTTGACGCCGAACTGCTGGCCGATGTCTACATCAACATGACCCGTGGGCAAGAAGCCTTGTTGATCGACGCGGGCGATGCCCCCTGCGATTCAAAAAGTGTGGCGGTGTCTGTGGATTTGCGGCAATACGCATTGCCCATCTTGACGGCCAACGCCCAAGAGCTGGCCGCACACGAAGAGGTCTTGTTGCAACTGGACAAAGCCAGCGGTGGCAAAACCGTCTGGCGCCAGGCGAATCTGGCCTGAGCAAGGCCGGTGATCCTCGGCATGTTTGGCCGGGTGCTTTTCCTCTTGGGTGGGGGCCATAGGGCCAAATTTTCATGTCATAATGTCGCTCTTTGCTGAACAGCATAGGGCGATTAGCTCAGGGGTAGAGCACTGCATTCACACTGCAGGGGTCGCAAGTTCGAAACTTGCATCGCCCACCAATACAAAACCCTGCAAGATCAATGTCTTGCAGGGTTTTTCTTTTTCCGCAGTGGGTGAGATTGGCCCCTGGCGCCC
>CANHUM010000082.1 GCA_947463845.1 Comamonadaceae bacterium | reverse complement strand
GGTCTTGTGGGGCGTGTTGGGGGTGCCTAAACTGCTTTTAAACCTATCCAAACGGAGTCCCTCATGAGCATTTCCCACATCGGTCACTACATCAACGGCCAGATCACCCCAGGCGCTTCGGGCCGCAGTCAACCTGTGACCAACCCCGCCACCGGTGCCGTGACCGGCAGTGTGGCCTTGGCCAGCAGCGCCGAAGTGGCCAAGGCCGTGGCCGCTGCACAAGCCGCTTTCCCTGCTTGGTCCGACACGCCGCCGCTGCGCCGCGCCCGTGTGATGTTCAAGTTCCTGGAGCTGCTCAATTTGCACAAAGACGAGCTGGCCCACATGATCACCGCCGAGCACGGCAAGGTGTTCACCGACGCGCAAGGTGAAGTGAGCCGCGGCATCGACATCGTGGAATTTGCCACCGGCATGCCGCAGCTGCTCAAAGGCGACTACACCGAGCAGGTCTCCACCGGTATCGACAACTGGACCCTGCGCCAGCCGCTGGGCGTGGTGGCGGGCATCACCCCCTTCAACTTTCCGGTGATGGTGCCCATGTGGATGTTCCCGGTGGCGATTGCGGCGGGCAACACCTTCATCTTGAAGCCCAGCCCGACCGACCCAACTCCCTCGCTGTTCATCGCCGAGCTGCTGAAAAAAGCCGGTCTGCCCGATGGCGTGTTCAACGTGGTACAGGGTGACAAGGAAGCCGTGGACGCGTTGTTGGAGCACCCCGATGTGAAAGCCATCAGCTTTGTCGGCTCCACCCCGATTGCCAACTACATCTACGAAACCGGTGCGCACCACGGCAAGCGCGTGCAAGCTCTGGGCGGCGCGAAGAACCATTTGGTGGTCATGCCCGACGCCGACATCGACCAAACCGTGGACGCGCTGATCGGCGCAGGCTACGGCTCGGCCGGTGAGCGCTGCATGGCGATTTCGGTCGCCGTGCTGGTGGGCGATGTGGCCGACAAGATCATCCCCAAGTTGGTCGAGCGCACCCAGGCTCTGCAAGTGCTCAACGGTGAAGACCTGGCCGCCGAGATGGGTCCCATCGTGACCGACGCGGCGCGTCAGCGCATCAAGGGCTACATCGATGCAGGCGTGGCCGAAGGCGCCAAACTCCTGGTGGATGGCCGCGAGTTTGATGGTGCCAAAGCCGGTGCCGGTTGCGACAAGGGCTTCTGGCTGGGCGGTACGCTGTTTGACCATGTGACCCCCGACATGAAGATCTACAAGGAAGAAATCTTTGGCCCGGTCTTGAGCTGCGTGCGCGTGCCCGACTTTGGCACCGCCGTGCAGATCATCAACGACCACGAGTTCGGCAACGGCGTTTCCTGCTTCACCCGCGACGGCAACGTGGCACGCGAATTCTCCCGGCGCATCCAGGTCGGCATGGTCGGCATCAACGTGCCAATCCCGGTGCCCATGGCTTGGCACGGCTTTGGTGGCTGGAAGCGCTCGCTGTTTGGCGACATGCACGCCTATGGCGAAGAAGGCGTGCGTTTCTACACCAAGCAAAAGTCCATCATGCAGCGCTGGCCAGAGAGCATTGGCAAGGGTGCCGAGTTTGTGATGCCCACGGCAAAATAAGCTTGACGTCACTCTTGGCCTGACCATGAACCACAACAGCTTTGACTACATCATCATCGGCGCCGGTACGGCGGGGTGTTTGCTGGCCAACCGGCTCAGTGCCGACGGCAGCAAGCGGGTCTTGCTGGTAGAGGCGGGCAAGAAGGACAACTACCACTGGATTCATATCCCTGTGGGCTACCTTTACTGCATTGGCAATCCGCGCACCGACTGGCTGTACCAAACCGAGCCGGCGCAGGGTCTGAACGGGCGCAGCCTACGCTACCCACGTGGCAAGGCGCTGGGCGGTTGCAGCAGCATCAACGGCATGATTTACATGCGCGGCCAATCACGCGATTACGAGCACTGGGCCGAGGTCACAGGCGACGAGGCCTGGCGCTGGCAACCCTGCCTGGCCGACTTCAAGGCACACGAAAACCACCACAAACTCGATGCCACCCTGACGCACGACTTTGCCCGTCAGCACGGGGGCGCGAGAGATGACTTTGCCCAATTGCATGGCCACGGCGGCGAATGGCGCATTGAAAAACAGCGCTTGCGCTGGGAGGTGTTGGATGCTTTCGCGCAAGCCGCTGTGCAAGCCGGTATCCCGGCCACGCCGGACTTCAACACTGGCAACAACGAGGGCGTGGGCTACTTTGAGGTGAACCAAAAGGACGGCTGGCGCTGGAATGCCTCCAAAGCGTTTTTGCGCCCAGCGCAGCAACGCCCCAACCTCACGGTCTGGACCGAAACCCGTGTGCAAGCCTTGCAACTGGCCTCCCAGCCGGATGGCAGCATGCGCTGCGTGGGCGCCAACTTGGTGCGCCAGGGCCAGGCGGTCAGCGTGAGCGCCCAGGCCGAGGTGATCCTGAGCGCGGGCAGCATTGGCTCGGTGCAAATTTTGCAGCTCTCGGGCATTGGTCCGGCCGAGTTGTTGCAGGCCAAAGGCGTGCCGGTGCAGGTCGATTTGCCCGGGGTGGGCGCCAACTTGCAAGACCATTTGCAGATCCGCTCGGTCTACAAGGTTCAAAATGCCAAAACCCTGAACACTCTGGCGAACAGCCTGTGGGGCAAGGCCATGATCGGCCTGGAGTACGCGCTCCAACGCACCGGCCCCATGAGCATGGCCCCCAGCCAGCTGGGCGCCTTCACCCGCAGCGACCCGGGGCGTGTCTGGCCCAATATCCAGTACCACGTGCAACCCCTGAGCCTGGACGCCTTTGGCGAGCCGCTGCACAGCTTCCCGGCCATCACGGCCAGCGTGTGCAACCTCAACCCCACCAGCCGCGGCACGGTGCAGATCAAGTCGCCCCGCTTCGAAGACGCCCCCGCCATTGCCCCCAACTACCTGGCCACCCACGAAGACCGCCAAGTCGCTGCCGACAGCCTGCGTGTGACGCGACGCATCTTGGCCCAGCCTGCCATGGCACCCTTCGCACCGGAAGAATTCAAACCCGGCGTTCAGTACCAAAGCGACGAAGAACTGGCCAAACTGGCCGGGGACATCGCCAGCACCATCTTCCACCCCGTGGGCACCACCCGCATGGGGCGTGAAGACGACCCCATGGCGGTGGTCAACTCCCGACTGCAGGTGCGCGGCGTGGCGGGCCTGCGCGTGGTCGATGCGGGCGTGATGCCCACCATCACCAGTGGTAACACCAACAGCCCCACGCTCATGATTGCGGAAAAAGCAGCGCAATGGATCTTGGCCGATGCTGGGTCGGTGGCAGGGATTTCCCCGGGATCGGGAAATCCCTGAGGACCGGCGGGCAGATCATCCATTACATTGCAATCACTCGATGCAATGCAGTACCGCATCCTGAGGGCCGAGGAGACAACTCGAAACCCGAAGAACTCGAACATCACCCAACACCCGAACGAGGTGTATTTTCCATAGCGTCGCGCAAGCGGCGCTTTTTTTTGCTTGCGCATCCGCTTTTGCGCGACAGTTCGGGCACCTTGGGGGTGACACAATCGGTGCCATGGATTTACTGATGGTGTCGCTGGCCTCGCTGCTGGCTGGGCTGATCGACTCGATCGTGGGCGGTGGCGGCCTGATCTTGCTGCCCGCGCTCTTTGCGACCTTTCCTGGCGCTGCGCCCGCCACCTTGTTTGGCACCAACAAAAGCGCATCGATCTGGGGCACCGCCTTTGCCGCCGCGCAATACAGTCGCAAGGTGGTCATGCCCTGGCGCTCCTTGCTGCCTGCGGCGGGCGCAGGCTTGGTGGGCTCGGTCATCGGGGCCTGGGTGGTCACTCAGGTCGACCCGACCCTGTTTCGCAAGGCGCTGCCTGTTTTGCTGGTGGTCTTGCTGATTTACACCTTGGCCAAAAAAGACATGGGCCGCGCACATGCACCGCGCTTTAGCGGCAGCCTGGAAATCTGGATCGCCTCCGGCATCGGCCTGACGATCGGGTTTTACGATGGGTTCTTTGGCCCCGGAACGGGCAGCTTTCTGGTGTTTGCCTATGTGCGTTGGCTGGGCTATGACTTTCTGAACGCCTCTGCATCCGCCAAATTCATCAACGTGGCCACCAATTTTTCGGCGCTCATGCTGTTCGCTTACCAAGGGCATGTGTGGTGGCATCTGGCACTGGCCATGGCGGTGGCCAACATCATCGGCAGCCTGATTGGCACCCGGCTGGCTCTGAAGCACGGCTCGGGGTTTGTGCGCCAAGTGTTCATCCTGGTGGTGGTGGCCTTGATCTGCAAGACCGCTTACGACACCTGGCTGAAGTGAAGCCTGATCAACGCAGGCGCCGCTGGATTTGCCCGGCGTATTGGGCCATGGCCACCCCCAGCAAGGTCAAGCCAGCACCGGCCACCTTGATCCAGGTGTAATGCTCACCCGACAGTGCCCAGGCAAACAAGCCCGCCATCGGCGGCATCAGGTACATGAGGGGCGCAGACCGGGCCACGCCACGCACCGTGTTGATCCAGCCCCAGGCCAACCAGCCCAGAAAGGCCGACACCAGCACCGACCAAAACAGGCCCACCCAGCCCCAAAAATCCAGCAAAGACCAGTTGGCGTCCAAGCCCGCCGGCACGGACAGCAGCATGACTGGCAAACCGCCCAGCAGCGTCGCATAGCCCATGGTCAGCACCGGGCCATGCCGCTGCATGACCGGTTTGACCGCCACGGTGTAATACGAGAAAAGGGAAGCTGCGATCAACAAAACCAGATCGCCCCCACCTGCCCGCCAGTTTCCGCCCAGCAGTTTGTCTGACAGGAACATCAAGACCCCGCCAAAAGCCAGCGTCACCCCCGCCAGTTGCGCGCCCGTCAAGCGCTCCATCCCCTGAACGCGCAAGATCAGCAAGGTAAAGATCGGTCCACAAGCCAAAATGACCGAACTGGAAAACGCCGTCGACCAGTGGATGCCGTAGGTCACCAGGCCCACATGCAGTGAATGACCAATGAAGCCCAACCAAGCCATGTGCATCCAGTCCTTGCGCGGCAAGGGGGGCAGCCAAAAGCCCAGGCGCCAGCGCATGAGCAACAACGCACACACGGGCATGATCAGGTAGCGCGCCCACAGAAAGCCGCCGGGCGTGATCCGATCAAACAGGTACTTTTGCAGGGTGAAATTGCCGCCCCAAATGACGATCAAACCCAAAGCCACGAACAGCGCAAGTTGATCGTGGGGGTGCAGCGGTGCGCGCTGAGGCATCAGTCTTGCACCAGCACCGGCACCCGCGGCGCCAAGGCGCACATCAGTTCATACCCCACGGTACCCGCCGCTTGCGCCACCTCGTCGATGCTCAGCACCGCCCCCATGGCCGAGCGCCCCCAGAGCGTGACTTCGGTCCCCACACCCGCCTCGGGCAAGTCACTCAGGTCCACGGTCAACATGTCCATGCTCACGCGGCCCAAGGTCCGACCGCGTACGCCCCCCACCAGCACGGGCGTGCCTGTGGGACAAACGCGCGGGTAGCCATCGGCATATCCGCAAGCGACCACACCAATGCGCATGGGGCCATCGGCCACAAAGCTGGAGCCGTAACCCACGCTGTCTCCCGCCTGCAACTGCTGCACCGCGATGATCTGGGCATTCAGGCTCATGGCGGGTTGCAAGCCCCAATGCTCGGCGCTGTGCTCTGGAAAATCGGGCGCGCTACCGTACACCGCAATGCCGGGGCGAATCCAGTCGGCCTTCACCGCAGCGTCCTGTGCATGGCGCAAGGTTGCGGCACTGTTGCTCAAGCTGCGCTCGCCGGGCAAGTCGCGGGAGGCTTGTTCAAAACGGGCCATTTGCTGGGCAATGCCTTTGGGGCCATCGGCATCGCTGAAATGGGTCATGAGCGAAATTTCGTCCACCTGAGGCAAAGCATTCAGACGGGTCCAGGCCGAACGAAAGCGCTCAGGGGCAAAACCCAAGCGATTCATGCCCGAATTCATCTTCAGAAAAACGCGGTGTGGCTCATGCGTCTTGTGCAGCGCCAGCATCTCGATCTGCTCATCGCAGTGCACCGTATGCCACAGGTGCAGGCGCGAGCACAACTCCAGATCACGCGCCTCAAAAGCACCTTCGAGCAACAAGATCGGCCCACGCCAACCCAACGCCCGCACACGCTCGGCCTCAGACAGGTCCAGCAAAGCAAAACCGTCGGCCCCACGCAGCCCGTCAAACACCCGTTCAATGCCATGCCCATAGGCGTTGGCCTTGGTGACGGCCCAGACCTGCGCATCAGGCGCCGCCTGACGCGCCCGGTTCAAGTTGTGGCGCAAGGCCTGGGTATGGATGGTGGCTTGTATCGGGCGGGGCATGGTCTCGCGGGAAATCTGACAAAGACGCCCAAGTGTGCCAGCAAAGTCAGCCCTTGCGACAAGTCACGGACCCCTTGTCGTTTAGCCCTTTCGCTGCAAGGGAATACCCGCCTGACCTGCGTCTGGAAGGGACTTGCAAATGCTTTACACTGGCGCGCAGCTTGCTGGGCCGGTGCATTTCGCCACGGGTTTCTTGCGCTGCCAAACTTTGAATTCCATGGAAGTTTTTGAGTTTTTGATGCCCATCTTCACCGAATATGGCTACTTGGCCGTATTTGTGATGCTGCTCATTTGCGGTTTTGGCGTCCCCATCCCGGAAGATGTGACTTTGGTCACGGGCGGCGTGATCGCGGGCCTGGGGCATGCCGACGTGCACACCATGTTTGCCGTGGGCATGGCCGGTGTGATGGTCGGTGACGGTCTGATGTTCACACTGGGCCGCTTGTATGGCGAGCGAATCGCCGGACTGCCCGGTTTTCGAAAAATCCTGACGCCAGCGCGTTTTGCGAGCGCGCAAGATGCTTTTCAAAAATATGGCAAATGGGTCATGTTCGTGGCCCGGTTTCTGCCCGGTCTGCGCACCCCAGTGTTTTTCTCGGCAGGCATGAGCCGACGCGTCAGTTTTGCCACCTGGTTTTTCATGGATGGCTTTGCCGCCCTGATCAGCGTCCCGATCTGGGTGTACCTGGGTTACTTTGGCGCACAAAACTGGGACTGGATGTTTGACGTGTTGCGCCAGTTCCAGCATGGCATCTTTGCCCTGCTGGGCATCGGCATCGTCTGGCTGGGCTGGCGCTGGTGGCGCAAACGCCAGGCCGCAGCAGCAGCCAAAGCCTCTGGCGACGCCTCCTAAGCTGCCCACGCATGGGCCACACCTCTCCCAAAAGCCTGGCGGTCGCCGGGCTCCTGTTCAACGCCTTTGTGTGGGGCGTGTGCTGGTGGCCTTTCAAACACCTTGAAGCCCTGGGTCTGCACCCGCTGTGGGCAACGGCGCTGGTCTATGCCTTGGTGTTTGTGTCCATCGCCGGGTGGCTGTGGCGCAGCGGACAACTGCTGAGTTGGCGAGGACACCCCGGGCTGTGGCTCTTGCTGCTGGCCTCGGGCCTGACCAATGTCGGATTCAACTGGG
>CANHUM010000081.1 GCA_947463845.1 Comamonadaceae bacterium | reverse complement strand
GGCGGTGGTGGGTGGTGTGTGGGGCTTTTGTCCCAAGCCAGGCATGGTGTCGCACTGGCCCGCCGGGCTGGCGCTGGCTTTCCCCGTAGCGGGCAGCGTCAACGGCACGCTGGTCATGGCTCCGGGTGATGTGAACTTGACGTTCAAACGCTATTTGCGCGACACGATTCGCCTCACGGTTGAAAACGACAGCGTGACCCACATCGAGGGGCAGGGCGTCGATGTGGACATGATGCGCGGCTACTACAAGGCCTGGGAAGACTTTGAGGGCCACCGCGCCGCGTATGCGGTCTCGCATGTGGGCTTCGGCCTGAACCCGGCAGCGCGTTGGGACGCCATGGCCTTCTATGACAAGCGCGACTGCAACGGCACCGAGCTGCGTGCTTTTGCGGGCAACTTTTTGTACTCGACCGGGGCCAACGAAGTGGCGGGCCGACACACCCTGGGCCACTTTGATTTGCCCATGCGCGGCTGCACCATCCGACTCGATACCACCGTGGTGGTGGACGCGGGTGAACTGGTGCCGCATGCATTCGGGGCATGAACATGTTTGCGTCGCCCCATCACGCGCGCGAAAACGCACCGAGTGCTGCCTGGCAGGAGTCGCTCATCGCGGCGTGCCCAGCGCTGCCCCCCATTGTTTTCTTGCATGGCATCGGCGGTCGTGCGACGGGCTGGGCACGCGTTCAGCAAGCCTGTGCGCAAGCCGGATACGCCAGCTTGGCCTGGGACATGCCCGGCTATGGCCAGAGCCCGTTCATCGATCCTTACGATTTTGATGGGCTGGCCGATGCCCTGGCCTTGCTGCTGGATGTGCACGGCCTGCAGAAAGCCGTGCTGGTCGGCCACAGCCTCGGTGGCATGGTGGCCTTGCAGATGTGGGCGCGGCACCCTGAGCGCGTGGCAGCGCTGGTGCTGGCCGCCAGCAGCCCGGCATTTGGCCACGGCAGCGGCGACTTTCAACAAGCCTTCATCGCACAGCGGCTGGCACCTCTGGAGGCTGGCAAAAGCATGGCCGAGGTGGCCGAGGGCCTGGTCCCCACCATGGTTGCTCCCGGCTTTGACGGTCCAGGTCTGGCGCAGGCCAAAGCCTGTATGGGCTCGATCACGCCTGCCGCCTACAAGGCTGCGCTCGGTGCGCTGGTGCAGTTCGAGCAACGCCAAGCCTTGCCCACCATCGGTGTGCCCACCTTGTGCATGGCCGCTGAGCATGACCGCACCGCTGCACCCACTGTGGTGCAGCGCATGGCAGACAAGATTCCAAACGCCCAATACCAGTGCCTGACGGGTGTGGGCCACCTGTTGACTTTTGAGCAACCCGACAACTTTGCCCAAGCCGTGCTGTCTTTCCTTCAAGGACATTTCCATGACTGACCCGACCCTGCCCAAAACCATGCCGATTTGCGGCGATGACTACCCGCTGACCGAGAAGCAAGAAAAACTGATGGCGCTGGCGCGTCAACTGGGGCGCGACAAATTTGCCCCGCGCGCAGCGCAGCTTGACCGCGACGCCCAGTTTCCGTTCGCCAACTACGATGACCTGCGCGATTCGGGCCTGCTGGCGTTGTGCGTGCCCGAAGCGCATGGCGGCCAAGGTGCCGACTACGCCACCTACGCCATGGTCTCGGCAGAAATCGGACGTTACTGCGGCGCGACCGCGCTCACCTTCAACATGCATGTCTGCACCATGCTCTGGAGTGGCTTGTTGTCTGAAGACCTGGAGATGACGCCCGAGCAGCGTGCCATTCACCGCAAGCACCAGGCCACACACTTTGCCCGCGTGGTCAAAGACGGCGCGATCTACGCCCAGCCGTTTTCGGAAGGCGGCGCCGCCGCTGCGGGTGCCCAACCCTTTGGCACCCTTGCCGTCAAGGTGGAGGGCGGCTGGAAGATCAATGGCAAAAAAATCTTCGCTTCGCTGTCGGATGCGGCCGATTTCTTTGGTGTGCTGTGCACCGAGAAAAAAACCGATGCCGACCTCTCGCGCCGCGACACGCTGTATTTGGCCGTGCCGCGCACCGCACCAGGCCTGACAGTTGAAGGCGACTGGGACCCGCTGGGCATGCGCGCCACCGTATCGCGCAACCTGGTCTTCAAAGACGTCTTTGTGCCGGACGATGCGGCGCTCATGCCGCAAGGCCTGTACTTTCAGGCTGCCAGCCGCTGGCCGCACATGTTCATGACGCTCTCGCCCACTTACATGGGCATCGCCCAGGCTGCGTACGACTTCACTGTGGCCTATCTGCGTGGCGAAATTCCGGGCATCGGCCCCGTCAAACGCCGCCAGTTCGCGACCAAACAGATCGCCGTGGCCGAGATGTTTGTCAAGCTTGAACAGACCCGCAACCTGTTCCTGCGCGCCATTGAGGACGCGAAGGTCGACCCGTCCAAGTCCACCCGCCTGCGTGCCTACGCCGCGCAGTACACCATCATGGAAAACGCGCAAGACATCGCCCGCCTGGCGATCCGCACCTGCGGCGGCCAGTCCATGCTCAAAAGCCTGCCGCTGGAGCGCCTGTACCGCGATGCGCGTTGCGGCTCGCTCATGCTGCCTTGGACAGCAGAGCTGTGCCTGGACCGCATTGGCCGCGAAGCCCTGTACGAACCCGGCGAAAAAGACGAATGATGTCGGACAGCGAGACCAGCCTGCTGGCTGCTCGGTTTGCGCAACTGGCGCAGCGCTGCGGCACGCTGCCCGCCATGACCTTCCGGGGCGATGAGCGCAAAGTCACCCAGACGGGTGACAGCACCTTCGCCTACGACTTTGCCAAGCTCTGGCGGCGCGTGGAGCGCGTCACCGCGCACCTGCAATCGACCTGGGCTGTGCAGCCGGGCGACCGCGTGGCTTGGCTCGGTTTCAACCATGAACTGCAGCTGATCACACTGGTGGCTTGCGCCCGCTTGGGGGCGGTGTTTTCGCCATTGAATTTTCGTCTGGCTGTGCCCGAGTTGCAGCAAGTCATCCAGGACGCGCAACCACGCCTGCTGGTGCATGACCGCCACCATGCCGATACGGCTCAGGCGCTTCAGAGTCAGGGCCTGCAGCACACCCACCACGACAGCCTGATCGCGACCGCTTCGCCACGTGGCCTGCACTTGCCCAGTGTGCACAGCGAACTGCCGCTGCTGTTGGTCTACACCTCGGGCACCACCGGCGTGCCCAAGGGTGCCGTGCACACGCAAGCGGCGCTGCTGGCCAATGCCCGCGCCAGTGCCTGGGCGCATGATTTCTTGCGGGGTGACAAGGTGCTGTCCACGCTGCCCCTGTTCCATGTAGGGGGGCTGTGCATCCAGACGCTGCCCGCGCTGCTGGCCGGGGTGGAGGTGGTGCTGCACCCACGCTTTGACCCGTCGGCCTGGCTCGATGAGATGACCACGAGTCGGCCCACGCTCTCCCTGCTCGTGCCCGCCACCATGCGTGCCCTGTTTGACCACCCGCGTTGGGCGCACACCCCACTCACGGGTCTGCGCGGCATCATGACCGGCTCGTCCACTGTGCCGGTGGCTTATCTGGACACCTTGCACGCCCGCCATGTCCCTGTGGGGCAGGTCTATGGCACCACCGAAACCGGCCCCGTGTCCATCGTGCTGCGTCTGCCTGACGCCATGGCCCGCGTGGGGGCATCGGGCTGGCCTCAACCCGAAGCCGAGGTCAAGCTCGTCGATACGCAGGGGCACGAGGTGGGCCCCGGTGAGACAGGCGAAGTCTGCATTCGGGCGGCGAACCTGATGCAGGGTTACTGGAGCGGACCCGAGCAAGCGGCGCAAAACCAAGGCCAGGGTTTGCAGGACGGTTGGTTCCACTCCGGCGATTTGGGCCAACGCGCTGAAGACGGCTGCATCACCATCGTCGGCCGCAGCAAGGACATGATCATCTCGGGCGGCGAAAACATCTACCCGGCTGAAATCGAAAACCAGCTCGTGACCCTGCCCGGTGTGGCCGAGTGTGCGGTGGTGGGCATGGCCGACGAGAGATGGGGCGAGGTGCCCGTGGCCGTGCTGGTGCGCGCAGCCGATTGCGCCGGACAAGCCCTGACAGCCGATGCCGTGTTGCAGCATTTGCAAAGCTGCATCGCCCGCTTCAAACTGCCGCGCCGTGTGGTGTTCATGGACAACCTGCCCAAAAGCGCTTTGGGCAAAGTACAAAAACCCGTTTTGCAGACCCTTTTGACCGGGACAAACCCTTAAAAACAGCGCCTTTCTTCGCCTGTGTGACAGGTTTTCAGCGTGCCAGTGGCATCATGATTTGCACCTGATTCAAGGAGACAAACATGGTTCATCTTTCTCGCACAGTGTCCGTCACTCTTCCACGTCGTCCGATCCTGGGCATGGCTGCCGCTGTTCTGCTGTCCACCACGTCTTTGGCTTGGGCCCAAGGTGCCTGGCCCAACAAGCCGGTCAAGATCGTGGTGCCGTTTGCGCCCGGTGGCACCACCGACATCCTGGCCCGCGCCATCGCCCCTGACCTGAGCAAAGCTTTTGGCCAGCCCTTCGTCATCGAAAACAAGGGCGGTGCGGGCGGCAACCTCGGTGCTGAGCAAGTGGCCAAGTCGGCGGGTGACGGCTACACCCTGCTCATGGGCACAGTCGGCACACACGGCATCAACCGGGCTCTTTATGCCAGGCTGCCCTACGACCCCTTCAAGGATTTCGTGCCCATCACCCTGGTGGCCGGTGTGCCCAACGTCATGGTGGTCAACACTGAAAAAGCCACAGCCAACAAGATCAACAACGTCAACGACTTCATCAAGTTCGCCCGCGCCAATCCCGGCAAGCTGAACATGGCTTCCAGCGGCAACGGCACCTCCATCCATCTGGCGGGCGAGCTGTTCAAGTCGCAGACCGGCACTTTCATGACGCACATTCCCTACCGAGGCTCCGCACCTGCACTGCTCGATTTGGCGGGTGGCAGCATGGATGTGATGTTCGACAACCTGCCCTCGGCCATGGCCCTCATCCGTTCGGGCAAGCTCAAAGCCCTGGCGGTGACCAGTGCCCAGCGTTCGGCCGCCATGCCCGAGTTGCCCACCATCGAAGAAGCTGCTGGCCTCAAAGGCTTTGAGGCCAGCAGCTGGTTTGGCCTGCTGGCCCCAGCGGGCACGCCTGCCGATGTGGTCAGCCGTATTCAGCAAGAGGTTGCCAAATCGCTGGCCAGCCCCGCCATGAAAGAGCGCCTGGCCACCCTGGGCGCCATCCCCAGCGGCAACACACCTGCACAATTTGCTGCACTCATCGAGTCCGAACACAAGAAGTGGGCCGAGGTGGTCAAGGTTTCGGGCGCCAAGGTCGACTGATGGCCTGGTTTGACGGCTTCGAGCGGCAAACGCTCACGGTGGCGGGCCTGCCGGTTTGCTTTCGGCGCTCGGCCGACTGGGCCGCGCAAGCGCACCTGCCCGTGCTGGTGTTGCTGCACGGCTTTCCCCAAACCCATGTCATGTGGCACCGCGTCGCGCAAAACCTGCGTGGCCGTTACCGCCTGGTGATGCCTGACCTGCGCGGCTATGGCGATTCATCGCACGCCGTGGGGGACGCGCAGCACCTGCACTACAGCAAGCGCGCGATGGCGCAAGAAGTGGTGGGCCTGCTCGACGCGCTGGGTGTGGGTGACTTTTTCTTGTGTGGCCACGACCGGGGCGGGCGCGTGGCGCACCGCTTGGCGCTCGACCATGCCCAGCGGGTCAAGAAGCTGTGCATCATTGACATCGCGCCCACGCTCGACATGTACAGCGGCCATTGGGGCAAAACACCCGAGGTCTCCGGTCCCGTGGCTGACCCTTACTTTGCGTTTGCGCAGGCCTATTACCACTGGTTCCACCTGACCCAGCCAGCACCGTTGCCCGAATTCATGATCGGCGGCAACCCCAAGGCCTATCTGCATGCCAAGCTGGGCGGCTGGGGCAGTCAGGGGCTGGGTTACATCGAAGCCGACGGATTGGCTGAATACGAACGGGCCTTTTGCAACCCCGCACTCAACGACAAGGGGTGGTCGGCCGCCATCCACAGCGCGGCCGAAGACTACCGTGCCAGCGCAGGCATTGACCTGCAGCATGACCGCGAAGGCCGGGCGCGCGGTGACAAGATCGTCTGTGACACCCTGGTGCTTTGGGGCGATCGCGGCGTGGTCAACCGCATGTTCAAGCCTGTGGCGCTTTGGCAAGCGCAGTGCGCAGGCACAGTGACCGGACAGGTCATGGCCGCTGGCCACTTCATTCCCGAAGAACTGCCCCAAGCCACCAGCGACGCACTGGCGCAGTGGATGGTGTGACGGCCCTCGGCTGCGGCCTCAAGCGCCGCAGCACTTCTTGTATTTCTTCCCGCTGCCGCAGTTGCACGCATCGTTGCGCCCTGGCGTGGCTTCCTTGATGACCTGGGCCACACGCGGACCGATGTTGCGCCAGATCTCGCGCAGGTCGTACACCGCCCACAGCGCTTCGCCGTAGGCGTTCAGGCGCTCTTCGCTCACGCTGGGTGGGCCGTCTTCCGACAAGGCCGACAAAGTGGGCACCGCATCGTCGTCTTCGGTCAGGGCCACAATGGCTTCGAGCGACAGGTCATGCCACTTGGCGGCGTCCTTGTCTTTGGGCGCTGCCCACTCATCGGGCCAGTTTTCCACCGCGAACATGAAGCCCAGCGCCCACACCTGGGCGAAGGACGGGATCTCGCTGGCTTCGATTTCTTGGCGCTCCTCAGGCGGCAGCGAGGCGATCGCGCCGCGCACATCCATCACCTCGGGCGCATAAGCCTTGTCGTCGTCCAGTGCTTCGACGGGGGTGTCCAGGGCGAGCCGGATCTCGTTAAAACGGCGCTGCCACAAGGCCATGAACTGCTGGCGCTGGGCATCGTCGGCAAAGCTGCCACCGTCCTCACCCTCATCCACGCCCAGCAGCATGGGCAACCACTCGCTGTCGGGGATGGCACGGCGGCAGCACACCAGCGCTGCCATGAAACCCTCGCAAAACTCCCACTGCGGCGTTTCTTCAAAGCGCTCGCGCAGGTCGTCCAGAATGTTGTCCAGGGTGTCAAAGTCTTCGGCTTCCAAGCCAGCGGTCGTGTTCATGCGTTGTTCCGTTTACAGGGCGAAATTGTAGGCCGGCGGGTTCAACACCACGCCGCAGCGCTCCAGGCGCTTTTTCATGCACAGCACTTGCGCGTCTTTGCTGTGCAGGGCGGCGGTGTGCTGCACGGCCAGGTCGATGAATTTCTGGTCGTCGGCGTCTTTGCAGGCGTAGGCGGCTTTGGGCGCGTCGGGCTGCAGGTGCGCGCAGCGGTCAAAGTGGTCCAGCACGGCGCTGGCGGGCAGTTGACGCTGCGACAGGCGTTTGGCGATTTGCGGGTAGGCCAGCACGCGGGCCAACTCCTCGCGCATGGCGGCGGTGGCCAGCCATTGCGTGCGGCCGCTCTCCACGCTGGTGCGCAGGGCTTCGGCTTGGGGTTCGTCAAACACCCACAGATCGAGAACGATGTTGGTGTCCAGCACGCGGCGCACCGGGGTGCTCACACTCATGGT
>CANHUM010000080.1 GCA_947463845.1 Comamonadaceae bacterium | reverse complement strand
TCATGCCCGCTTTTTGGCATGCGGCGATCAACTCGGCCGCACCGGGGTTGATCTGCAGGCGCTCCGTGAAGACGCGCTCCATGTCGGCCAGCGTCACGCCCTTGAGCAGGGCCAGGCGGCGGCGCAGGCTTTCTTTGAAGTCGGTGATCTCGCCGCGCATGGCGGCCTCGGTGATGGCGGCCACCTCTGCTTTGCGACCGACGGCATCGGCGATTTCGTCAATGCACTCGATGCTGATGAGCGTGGAGTCCATGTCAAAAGCAATCAGCTTGAACTGGGACAGTGAAAGCGGGGCGGTAAAGCCCTGAATGGCAAGGCCAGGGGCGAATTCGGTGGCGGTGGTCATGGGTCTGGATTATCGAAGATCGTTGAACGGATTCAGGCATGGGCTGTTTCGGTTTTGGGTTGTCCCAAACTCCTGAGCACATCCCGCACCATCTGCGCCCTGGCCTTGGGGTCGGGCAGTTCGCGTTCGATGCGGATTTTGTCGTTGCCCGCCAGCTTGATGTGCTTGTTTTTCTGGATCAAACCAATGATGGCCATAGGGTCCACGGGTGGGTTGGGCTTGAAGGTGATTTGGATGACGCCCGGGGCCGCGTCGACCTTGACCACGCCATAAGGCTGGGTCAGCACGCGCAGGCGGTGCACATCCACCAAGGTCTGCGCTTGCGGGGGCAACTTGCCAAAGCGGTCCACGATTTCTTCGAGCAGGGCGTCGATTTGGTCGCTGGTTTTGGCCGTGGCCAGCTTTTTGTAGAAGGACAAGCGCAAATGTACGTCGCCGCAATAGTCGTTGGGCAGCAGGGCGGGGGCGTGCAGGTTGATGTCGGTGGTCACCGACAGGGGACTGAGCAAGTCGGGCTCTTTGCCCGCTTTGAGGCTGCGCACCGCTTCAGACAGCATTTCGTTGTAGAGCTGAAAGCCCACTTCGAGCATATTACCGCTCTGGTTTTCGCCCAGTACCTCACCCGCGCCGCGGATCTCCAGGTCGTGCATGGCCAGATAAAAGCCGCTGCCCAGTTCTTCCATTTGCTGGATGGCGTCTAGCCGCTGGGCGGCTTGTTTGGTCAGGCCTTCGATCTCGGGGACCATCAAATAGGCATAGGCTTGGTGGTGAGATCGGCCCACGCGCCCGCGCAGCTGGTGCAGCTGGGCCAGGCCGAATTTGTCGGCGCGTGAAATCACGATGGTGTTGGCCGTGGGCACGTCGATGCCGGTCTCGATGATGGTCGAGCACAGCAAGATGTTGTAACGCTGGGCCACAAAGTCGCGCATCACGCGCTCCAGCTCGCGCTCGGGCATTTGGCCGTGGGCCACGGCGATGCGGGCTTCAGGCAGGATTTCCTCGAGCTTTTGCTTGCGGTTCTCGATGGTCTCGACCTCGTTGTGCAAAAAGTAGCATTGGCCGCCCCGCTTGAGTTCGCGCAACACCGCCTCGCGGATCACGCCCGTGCCTTCGTTGCGCACAAAGGTCTTGATGGCCAGGCGCCGTTGTGGCGCAGTCGCAATCACGCTCAGGTCACGCAGACCCTCCAAAGCCATGCCCATGGTGCGGGGGATCGGCGTGGCGGTGAGTGTGAGCACATCGACCTCGGCCCGCAGGGCCTTCATGGCTTCTTTGTGTCGCACGCCAAAGCGGTGTTCCTCGTCGATGATGAGCAGACCCAGGTTCTTGAATTGGGTGGATTCGCTCAACAGTTTGTGTGTGCCGACCACGATGTCGACCGTGCCGTCGGCAATGCCTTTGAGGGCAGCGGTCACTTCCTTGCCCGACCGAAAGCGCGAAATCTCAGCCACCTTGACGGGCCATTTGGCAAAGCGGTCTTTGAGCGTTTGGTAATGCTGCTCGGCCAGCAGTGTGGTGGGCGCCAACAGGGCAACTTGCCTGCCGCCTGTGACGGCCACAAAGGCGGCCCGCAACGCGACTTCGGTCTTGCCAAAGCCCACATCGCCACACACCAATCGGTCCATCGGACGGGGGCTGATCATGTCCTGAATGACGCAATGGATGGCGGCCTTTTGGTCGGCGGTTTCTTCAAAACCGAAGTCGTTGGCAAAGGTCTCGTAGTCCTGCGGGCTGTAACGGAATGCGTGACCCTCACGCGCAGCGCGGCGGGCATAGATGTTGAGCAACTCGGCGGCGGCGTCACGCACCTGTTCAGCTGCCTTGCGTTTGGCTTTTTCCCACTGACCAGAGCCCAGCTTGTGCAGGGGCGCTTCGTCGGCGCTCACCCCGGTGTAGCGGCCAATCAGCTGCAGCTGGCTCACCGGCACATACAGCGTGGCGTCACCGGCGTATTCCAGATGCAAAAATTCCTGCAGGGCGGGCGTGCCGTCTTCGTTTTTCTGGCCCATGTCCATGTTCACCAAGCCCCGGTAGCGGCCAATGCCGTGGGCACTGTGGACCACCGGGTCGCCTACATTCAGCTCGCTCAGGTCTTTGATGAGCGCTTCAACGTCGCTGACTTGTTCCTGTTTTTTGCGCCGCCGCGTGGTCGGACCTGCTGCAAACAGCTCGGTTTCGGTGACCAGGTCGATGTTGTGCTCGAACCAGTGAAAACCGCTGACCAGCGCGCCGGTGGCCATGCCAATCTTTTCGTCGCTGGCCAAAAACTCTTGCAGGCTGTCAAACACCGGGGGCGTGAGGCCGCTGGAGCGGACGAAGTCGAGCAGGCTTTCACGTCGCCCATCGCTTTCTGCCAGGATCAATACCCGACTGGCAGTGCTGCGGATGTGCGATTGCAGGCGCGACAAGGGATCGTCCGCGCCGCGCACCACCGTGAGCTCGGGCAGGGGCTGGGCCAGGGTGTTGTCGGCCACGTCGCTGGTGCTCACCCTGAGCGCCAACTGCGCGTGAAAGTGGGTCAGCGTGTAAAACTGCTCGGCGCTCAAAAACAATGCGTCGGGCGGCAGTACGGGTCGCTCGGGGTCGCCCTGCACCAGGCGGTAGCGGTCGCGTGTGTCTTGCCAAAAGCGCTGAAAGGCGGGTTCCAGATCGCCATGCAGCACCAAGGTGGCTGCAGGGGTTTGGCCTGCACCCAGATAGTCGAATACGGTGGCGGTTTCTTCAAAAAACAGGGGCAGGTAGTACTCGATGCCCGCCGTGGCCACGCCGTTGCCCATGTCTTTGTAGATGCGGCTTTTGGTGGGGTCGCCCTCCAGCGACTCGCGCCAGCGGCTGCGAAACCGCGCACGCGCAGCTTCGTCCATCGGGAACTCCCGCCCGGGCAGCAAGCGCACTTCAGGGACGGGGTACAAGCTGCGCTGGCTGTCGGGGTCGAAGGTGCGGATGCTGTCGATTTCGTCGTCAAACAAATCCACCCGGTAAGGCACCAGTGAGCCCATGGGAAAGAGGTCAATCAAACCACCGCGCACCGCGTATTCGCCGGGACTGACCACCTGGCTGACGTGCGAGTAGCCTGCCAAGGTCAGCTGGGCCTTGAGTTGGGCTTCGTCGAGCTTTTGTTTGACCTTGAACTCGAAGGTGTAGCCGGCCAGAAAAGACGGCGGTGCCAGTCGGTAGAGCGCAGTGGTGGCGGGGATCAGCACCACGTCAGCGCTCTCAGCATGGTTGCGTTGTTTGATGCGCCAGAGGGTGGCCAAGCGCTCGCTGATCAGGTCCTGGTGCGGCGAGAAGGTGTCGTAAGGCAAGGTTTCCCAGTCGGGGAACATCACGCAGCGCAGATCGGGCGCAAAAAACGCCAGCTCTTCCATCAGTCGCTGGGCATCGGCTGCGTCCGCAGTGACGATGGCGGTGAGTTTGCTGGCTTTCTTTTCGCGCTGGGCCAACTGAGCCAACAGCACGGCATCGGCCGATCCCGCCGGGCGGGGCAGGGTGAAGCGTTGACCGAGGGTGAGCGAGGGCAGGTTCATGGCGCAAAAAAGCAGAAACACCCCCCGCCAGAAATGGAGGGGGGTGCGAGGTGTCAGTGGCTTGCAATTTTAGTGCTTGCGCCATTGTTGTGCTTGCCTGACCGCCCAAAGGCGGTCTTCCTCAAGCCATCTAGAATCACCCGACATGACGCAGTTTCACGCTTTGATCCCTTGTGCCGGTTCGGGCAGCCGTGCTGGCACCGCCCAGCCCAAGCAATACCAGCGGCTGGCAGGTCTGCCTATGGTCATGCACACCGTGCAGGCCCTGGCTCAGGTGTCTCAATTGGGCACGGGCTGGCTGGTCTTGTCTCCGCAAGACGAGTATCTGTGGCCCACGCCAGGCTGGCCAGCACGGTTCAGGCGGGTTGCATGCGGTGGCGTGAGCCGCGCCGAGAGTGTGTTCAATGGCTTGCAGGCCATGCTGGCTGCGGGTCTGCATGGTCAGGATTGGGTGCTGGTGCACGATGCAGCGCGTTGTCTGGTCACGCCCGAATCGGTGAGCCGCCTGATAGAAAGTTGCCAACACGACGCTGTGGGTGGCCTTCTGGCCCTGCCTCTGCCTGACACGCTCAAGAGTGAGGCGGACGGTCGTGTGGCGGCGACGGTACCGCGCGAGCACAAATGGCTTGCGCAAACGCCACAGATGTTCCGTTTGCAAGTGCTGCACGATGCCCTGGCCGAGGTTGCAGGCAGTGGCTTCGTGGGCATCACCGACGAAGCCAGCGCCATTGAACGACTGGGTTTGAAGCCGCGTTTGGTTGAAGGTTCGGCGCAAAATTTCAAAGTCACTTATCCGGCCGATTTCGCGCTGGCTGAGGCCATTTTGAGGAGCAGGGCGTGATGAATTTACGGGTCGGAGAAGGCTGGGATGTGCATGCGCTCGTCCCTGGGCGCAAGCTGATGTTGGGCGGGGTGGACATCCCTCATACCGCAGGCCTGCTCGGTCATTCGGATGCCGATGTGCTGCTGCATGCCATCACCGATGCGGTGTTGGGGGCAGCCGGGCTGGGTGATATTGGCCGTCATTTCCCGGATACGGATCCACGGTTCAAAGGGGCTGATTCGTCGGCTTTGCTGGCCGAAGCCATGCGGCGGGTGCGTGAACGTGGCTGGGAGCTGGTGAATGTGGACAGCACCATCGTGGCCCAATCCCCCAAGTTGGCCCCCCACATGCCCGCGATACAAGCGGGTGTGGCCCATGCGCTGGGTGTGGCAAACGATCAGGTGAACGTGAAGGCCAAGACGGCGGAAAAGTTGGGGCCTGTGGGCATGGGGCAAAGCATCGAGGCGCGGGCTGTGGCTTTGTTGATGTTCAAGTCCACAGGACCAGCCTGAGTTTCATCAGCGCCGTCAAGCCTCCTGTGCTGTCGTTGGACACCGAAAACGTGCCGCCCATGCGTTGTACCGAGCGCTGCACAATGGCCAAGCCCAAGCCGGAGCCGGTGGCCGAGGTTCTGGCTGCGTCTCCCCTGAAAAACGGTTGAGTCAGTTTTTTCAGGGCTTCCTCAGAGACGCCGGGGCCTTGATCGCGCACACGCAACAAGACCCAGCCCGCTTGTACTTGGGCTGTGATCTCCACATGCGTGATGCCATCGCTGCTTTGCCCGTAACGGCGGGCATTTTCCAGCAGGTTGGACAGCACACGCGTCAGCTCCACCTCTTCAGCCTTGACGTGCAGGTCTTCTGCCACATCCACCTCGATCTCCAGACGAGGGTTGTTGCGCCAAGGGGCAATGCTTCGGCTGATGACGCCCGAGAGCAGGACCGGACCCAACTCGGTGGGCTCCGGTCTGGCGTAGTCCAGGAATTGATCGATGATGGCGTCGAGCTGCGCGATGTCGGCAGCCATCAAATTCCGGGTTTCCACATCGTTCACGCTCAGTTCGGTTTCCAGACGCAAGCGGGCCAGTGGCGTGCGCAGGTCGTGCGAAATGCCGGCCAGCATGAAGACACGCTGCTCCTCGATTTTGGCCAGGCGTTCGGCCATGCGGTTGAAGCCAATGTTGACCTCGCGAATTTCGCTGGTGGCCGCTTCCTCGTCCAATGTAGAACTGTTGTAGTGTCCTTCGCGCACCTGGCTGGCCGCCAACGAGAGGCGTTTGAGAGGGCGATTGATCAGGCCTGCCACCATGGCAGCTCCCGCCATGGACACTGCAAGCGTGACCGCCAGCCAAATCAGCCAAGCCGAGCCTCCCAAGGGTCGAAGCCGCTCAGGGTCCATTTGCAGCCAGTAGCTGTCGCGTTCGATCTTGAAGCCCACCCACAGCCCTGCTTCATCGTTGACACGTGAAGCGATCAATGTGTCAGGGCCGAGTCGTTTGACCATTTCTTGCACAAGTTGACCTTCCATGCCCGAGTTACCGAATGGCTGGATGCGGTCCTCGGGCTCGCGCAACTGGATGCTGACATCTTCTTCATCTGCCAGCGTCTTGAGCAAGGACACCCGCGCAATGGCATCGGAGTGGATCAAGGCGGTCTTTGTCAAATTGACCACGGTGGCAATTTGGTGGGCATTGCGCAAAATGCGTGGCTCGTACTCCTGGGTCCGAAACATTTGCAGCCAGGCCAGGCTGCTGAACAAGATCAGCAAGGCCAGCCAAATGAATGTTCGCCAAAACAAACTCAGCTTGAGCCGGCGCGTCAATTTTTCAGGCTTGGCGCTTGGGTGTGATGAGGGTGACGTTGGTCTCACGGCTGCCCGTCAGGCACGAACACATAACCGACGCCCCAGACGGTCTGGATGATTTTGGGTGATGCGGGGTCGACTTCAATCATTTTGCGCAATCTGGAGATCTGGACGTCCAGGCTGCGGTCAAAGGGCTCGAATTCACGGCCACGGGCCAGTTGCGCCAGTTTGTCACGCGTCAGTGGTTGTTTGGGGTGGCGTGCCAAGGCTTTGAGCATGGCAAATTCGCCACTGGTCAGGGGCATTTCCTGACCATTCCGGGACAGACAACGGGTTCCCAAATCGAGGGCGAAAGCCCCGAAAACAATGACCTCCTGGTCACCTGGGACGGGGGCCCCGGGCAACTCGACGTGCGGGCGCCGACGCAGCACGGCGTGGATGCGAGCCAGCAACTCACGGGGGTTGAACGGCTTGCCCAGATAGTCGTCGGCGCCAATGTCCAGGCCGGTGATCCGGTCCACGTCATCCACTTTGGCAGTCAACATGATGACGGGGGTGAGGGTACCTGCGGCCCTCAACCGTTTGCAGATGCTCAGTCCGTCCTCGCCCGGTAGCATCCAGTCCAGCACGATGAGGTCGATGGACTCGCGCTGCAGGATGCGGTCGAGTGCACGGCCGTCTTCTGCCAACAAGACATCCAAACGCTCCTGCGCCAAAAAACGGCGCAAAAGATCCCGGATTCGGGCGTCATCGTCCACGATGACGATTTTGTCCAGGCGACTTGAGCTGATCATGGTTTATTGGGCTGTCCAGCCGCCATCCATGTTCCAGGCTACGCCACGCACGTTGTTGCCTGCAGGTGAGCAGAAGAAAACGGCCAGCTCGCCCAGTTCTTCGGGCGTGGTGAATTGCATGGAGGGCTCCTTTTCCTGCAGCAACACCCGCTTGGCCTCTTCGTTGGACAGGCCCATGGCCGCAGCTTTGGCGTCCACCTGTTTTTGTACCAGCGGTGTCAGCACCCAGCCAGGGCAAATGGCGTTGCAGGTCACACCCGTGGTGGCGTTTTCGAGGGCCGTGACCTTGGTCAGTCCCACCACACCATGCTTGGCGGCCACATAAGCCGATT
>CANHUM010000079.1 GCA_947463845.1 Comamonadaceae bacterium | reverse complement strand
TGTCTGGACTGCCGATGCTGGCACCTCTGCCCAGCTTCACGGCGCCATCAATGACCACCGGACCCTGCACGCTGGCTTCTTCTTCCAGCACCAAGGCTGAGGCGAAAGCTGCACCCAACAGGGCGCTGCCCGGGGACATGTGCACATCTCCGTAAACCTTGACATCGCCTTCCACCACACTGTGGGCGCCGCAATACAAGCTGCCCGTGATCACCAGTGAACCTGGCCAATAGCTGCCCGAGGGCAAGTGGCAATCACCTTCTATGCGCGAGCCGCGCATCCCCCAGGGTTGGGCATTGGGCAGACGGGCCAAGACCATGGAGGGCCTGGGCTTCCAAGCCTGAACTGCGGCGGTGGGAAGGTCTGAGGTCTCCATGGCCGCCAGCTTGGGTGCAGGCAGCCATGTCAAGGCTGCCGCATCACTGGGATGTCGCCATTCGCGCCATGCTGGATAAAAGGGCCAGATCAACAGGTTCAAGGTGACGAACACAAACAGCAAGGCGTTCAATTCAGGGGTCAGATTCATGCGCCAGTCTCCTGGCGATAACGCACGGTTTTGTGCCAAATCAGGTCTTTGCCCAAAATTCGGTCCATCACGCCATCGCCCAGCGCAGCTGTGATGGTGGGCAAACTGGCGACAAAATTGAACATCTGAATCGGCAACAAACGGATGCGCCGCCGATGCCCGTCGACCAGCACCGCAAACACCATCTGTAAAAACGCCGAGAAGCCGCCGATGGCTGCATGCGCCATGAGCAGTCCTCCCGGAACAAAGACAGTCAACAGTTCTGCACCATTGAAGAAATACAAGACCAGTGCGATGGCCCAACCCAGCAGCAACAAAGGTTGCAACAAAAAGATGTTCAGTAACATCAGACCATCCAAGCGCTCGCGCCAATGGAGCAAAGGCGATTGCAAAATCTTGGCGGTTTGACGCCAGAGCACTTGGTTGTGGCCCTTGGCCCATCGGTGAATCTGACGCAGACGAACCGACCATTCCTCGGGCACCTCTTCGTAGCAGGTGGCCTGGTTGTTGTAGATCGTTTTCCAGCCTCCCGCCAGCAATCGGAAGGTGATGTCGGTATCTTCGGCCAGCACATCGTCACGCCAGCCCCCCACCGCTTGCACGGCAGACAAGCGCACCCCACCCACGGTGCCGCCGAACTGCGGCACACCTCTCAAGTTCATACGTGCTTGCTGGTCAACCTGATAGCCTGCTGAGCGCTCCATATCGAGCATCCGGGTCAGCACATTCGAGTCCACATTGCGTGGCACCACACGCCCCATCACCGCGCCAACTTCCGGGTCCAGGAAGGGTGCGACCAGTTGCCGCAGCAAACCGGGACTGGGCGTGTAATCGGCATCGAAAATGATGGCGATATCACCTTGCGCATGGCGTACGGCATCTTTGAGGGCTGCGGCTTTTCCGGGTTTGCCAGCGGTTCGGTGAAAAGCGTGCAGACGGTCAGGGTATTGCGCGATGGTGGTGTCCACGATGGCCGCTGTCCGGTCGCTCGATCGATCGTTCACGACCACCACCGTGAGGCGGTCGCTCGGGTAGTCGCTCTGCAGCATGGCGTGCATGCTGTCGGCAATCACTTTTTCTTCGTTGTGGGCAGCGATGAACACCGTCACCTTAGGCCATTGGGCCGGCGAAACATCCGCATAAGGGTATCGCTGCACACCAAAGACGCGGTTGAGTGAAAACAAGATTTGCCTTAGGCCATAACCCAGCATGATCAGCACGATGGCGCCCAGCAGCAGGGCCAGTGCGAGGCTGGTCGGGCGCTGCTGCCATGTGCTCACGAGTTCCTGAGACACGGCCGGTGTGCTCAGCCAGAGGCTCATCAGACCGGTGATGGCCACCCGCAGCGAGTTGTCTGGCCTCAGTCGTCGACGTGAACCCGTGGATTCAAGGGGGTCTTTCTGACGTCTCAAGTGCGGCGTGATCTCGGGCATGGCTTCCTTTATTTGGCAAAGAAAGTGCATGGTCCGGTGTCGCTGTTTTTTCATCAGCGACTTGGCGCACACCCGCAGATTTCGAAGGCGTTGATGACGGTCATCTGCAGCACGTATCCCGTTGCTCGTGGTTCAACGAACAGTGTTCCGAGCATGGCGTTTCTACATTGATGGCTCATGCGAACCAGAACCCGCCATGGGTTTGAGTTGGATTCATTCATCCCTTCCATTCCAAGGAGTCTCATCATGCAAACCCACGTGTTCCAAAGCAGCTTTTGGCGGCGTCACCTTCATGTGCTGGGCGCTGTATGCACTGCGGCCCTATGGCTCAGTGCTTGTGGGGGTGCAAGCGACCTGAGCAATCCGTCTGTTGCACTGAATCAGCGTGATGTTGCTTTGACCGACGGCATGGATTCGGGTCCGTTGCCCGAGGCTTTGCCCACTGACCCGCAGGCCACTTTATGGGTGCCCACAGTGGAGGTAGGCCCTGCCTCACCGGCACAGGCTCTGAGCTTCACGGCCAGTTCATCCCGGTCGCTGGTGTCAGAGCCTGTGCAGTCTTTGGCCACTGCATTTGCAGCGGCGCCGACCCAGATCCAGGGGTGCTGATGCTGTTGTTGCCTGATGGCCATGACGTGGCCGATCCGGGTGTTGCAGCCTGGGTCGACGCTGCTTCGGAGCTCGGGGTGCGTGTACAGCCGATGAGCGATGCGCAGTTCATGGCGCTGGGCGATGCGGCGCGCGGTTTTGCTGGTCTGATCCTCCCGGATGGCTTGCATGTGCAGGCTACCGATGAACTGCTCGCCGCAGTGCGGCAATACACCGAACAGGGCGGGCGCAGTATGCTGGTGTTTGACTTTGGCGCGCTGACCCGTTTGAGCGATGGCACACCGGTTTACCCGATTCCCAAATCTCGCCTGAGCGACATGGCGGGGGTGGACTATGTCATGTACGAGGCCTTGCGTGACAGAACCACCGGATTGGGGCCGGTCACGGCCACGCGCAGCACTTTGCGCAGCTTGCTGGTGCCGCCGGGCAAGTCCATGCCATTTGCGGGCTTGGCCGCCAGCACCACCTCCAGCACCACCGCCGCGCCTTTGTTGCGTGCGGCGCAGGTTTCAAGCGATTCAGCACTGTACCTGCCCGTGGGCGTCAACGATGCGGGGGGCGTGCGCGGCTTTGATCCGCAGCAATACAGCCAGATGTCTTTGGCCAGAAGCAGCGACCGCAGCGTACGCAAGTCAAGCGCACGGCAGGTTCGGATCGATCTGGGGCGAGCGTTCAAGGGGCGAAAAATTTCCTCTGCGTCACAGCCCGCACCCAGCGTCACATCAAGCCGCGTTTTGACCACCGATACAACCGTGCGCAGCGCTTCGTTGCTCGCGGCAGATGATCCGATCGAGGCTTACAGCGGCTATTTGCTGGGGCCCTTGATTTACCCCAGCTATGTGACGCAGGGTGAGTTTGGCAGCTTGCCAGGTCAAAAGGTCCTGGCCACCTCTCCTCAATTTGGGTTGGTGGCGGGGGTCAACCCCGTAGGTTCTGGACAGGTGATGTTTGTGAATTTGCCCTTGACCTACCTCAAAGGCCGAACCGACGCCTTGATGATGCATGGCTACTTGAATTATTTTGTGCGCGAGGTGCTGGATTTGCCGCATTTGTCGGCCATGCCCAATGGTGTTGGCGGCATGACCTTTGACTGGCACCTGGACTCCAAAGCAGCGCAGGCACCGACAGCGGCGCTGATCAAGCTCAAGGTGTTCAGCGACCCGAAAGCGTTGTTCTCGATCGAAATGACCGCTGGACCCGATGCCATTGTTCCCGGCGATCGGCTGGGCTGGAACCTGGCGCGCAACAAAACGGCGCAGCAGTTCCTCAAAACTTTCAGTGCCGCAGGCCACAGCGTCGGCTCGCACGGTGGCTGGAATCATGAGATCTATGGCTTGAATGTCAGTGAAACCAATGCGCTTGACAGCACCGGAGGTGCGTGTGTGAACACCCTGTTGCGGCTGGACAATTTCATGCAGTGCCTGGTGATCAACCGCCGCGACGTGGATGCGGCCACAGGCGTCAAGTCCCGCAGCTATTCATCGCCCCAGGGCAACAACCCTATGTGGTCCATGGACTGGCATGAGCAGCAAGGGGTGGTGTCCACCTACTTTGCCGGCCACACAGGCCTGGGCGGCACACGCCAATACCGCGAAGGCCGTTTGCTCAATCCTGGCTTGTGGGTGTTTCCGGTCACGCCGGCAGGTTTGTATGCCACCTATGAAGAGTTCCAAGACTACAACGTACCGCAAAGCGAGGTCATCGCGTGGAAGCGCGAGTTGATCGACTTTGGTGTCACGCACAACACCAGCCGCATGATTTATGCGCACCCGCCCGGAGCCTATCTGTGGCGCAACGTGCTGCAAGACATGCTCAGCTATGCCCAAAGCAAGGGACCACAGTTTGCCTGGTACACCATGGAGCGTCTGGCCGACTTCATGAACCGCCGCCTGCAGGTGACTTGGTCGCAAAGTCTGGACGCTGCGACAGGGCAGACCATCTTCACGGCCAGTCACCCACAAAGCCTGCAGGAGATGGTGTGGCGATTGCCCAAAACCCGCTTTGTGCAGGCTCCGGTGATCGAGTCGGGTGTTGCCACGGTGGACAGCTCGGATGCCCGATTCTGGTTGGTCAAGGCCCAGGGCGGGACACGACTGGTTTTTCGAAGTTAATGCGCATGGCCTCATGCCCAAGGGTATAGGCCCGATGGTCAGTGCAAACACTCCCTTCGATCAATCGACGCGCTCACTTCAAAGCCCGAGCATGAAGCCATGGCCTGTGCTGCAGTGGTTGCAGTGGCCGATTTGAATGGAGCCAGTCATGTGGAACCCTATTTACAGCACCCCATCCGGCGTACACCAGGGCAATGTGGTCAGCACCCCAGAGTTGCAAGCGCTTTTCCAAGAGGTATTGAAACCCGGTGATGCAGGGCGATTGGCGTTCGGCATCAAACCCGCACAGTCAATGGTTGGGGCACCTCCGACAGCGCGTGACAATTGGATGTTGGCAGCTTTGACCCGCCCCGAGCATGACGCGCTGCTGCCGCACCTGGAGACCATCAACTTGGTATCTGGACAGGTCATTGGTCAGCCTGGTCATGCTGTGCAGCACGTTTACTTTCCGCTGAGCTGCAGCGTGTCCTGGGTCTCGCACACCGCCGATGGCGAGTCGGCAGAGTTGGCACTGGTCGGGCGCGATGGCATGACCGGCGTACCGCTGGTCTTGGGTGGTTTGCCCATGCAGCACACCTTGCAGGTGCAGTGCGGCGGCCAGGCGTTGCGTATGGGCAGTGATGTGTTTTTGCGAATGCTTGGAATGAATGCCCATATGCAAAAAATTTGCTTGCTTTATGTGCAATGGCAGATGGCTCAAATGGCGCAAAGCATTGTGTGCAGCCGACACCATGCAGTCTCTGAGCGCTTGAGCCATTGGCTGCTGAGCAATGCACATGCGGCCAATCGTGAGCAGCTGTATGTCACGCATGAATCTGTCTCGCACATGCTGGGCGTACGGCGTGAATCGATCACACAGGCGGCGGGTCGCTTTCAGGCGGAGGGCTTGTTGGCGAACAGTCGGGGCAAGATCACATTGAAGAACCCCGACGGTTTGCGGCGCATGGCTTGCGAGTGCCATGCACGCAGTCGTGCCGAGTCGCAGCGTTATTTGCATCAATTGAGCCAATTGGCTCAGCACCATGATGAACATCAGCACATGGCGTCCTCACAGATGATGCGCGGCTCAACGGACCATCTGGGCAGCGATTTGTTGCCTGCAAACCTGCCCCCCTATGGCATCACGCAAGAAGAAAACCTGCCGACGCACGCCGATGGTGAATTGCAAAAGTACGTTGATGCTTATGACTTTGCACCCGTGGGGTTTGTGACGCTGGACGGCCAGGGAAAAATTCTGCAAACCAATCTGGCTGGCGCGATCATGCTCGACATCCAGCGCTCGCAATGTCAGCACCACTTGTTTGCCGATTTCCTGGACTCTGACTCTCAATCGCCATTTGCGCGATTTCACCAAGAGGTACTGGGTGGACAATGCCGCCGTCACTGCATCGTGCATCTGATGCCCACGGCTCATCGCGGCGCTTTGTCTGTCCGTATCGACGCCACAGCCGATGAATGGGGGGTGGAAAACCGCATGGTGTTGATCGATGTGAGCGATCAGTGGCCATGTGAAGCGCTGCAGTCAGGACCTTGGCTTTTTCAGCCTCAAAAAACTGCGACCACAGCAGGGGGTTGGCGAGTCTGATCTGGAACGCAAGCCTGCCAATCGATAAGATGGCGGCATGAAAAACCGCCAACTTGCCTCTTTTTCCGTCAGTGCCCTCGGTTTGGGCTGCATGAACCTCAGCCATGCCTATGGCCCACCCGTGTCGGCCCAGCAGGCCGAGCGTGTGTTGTTGACGGCCCTGGACCAGGGGGTGACGTTGTTTGACACGGCTGCCCTGTATGGCTTTGGGGCCAACGAAACCCTGGTAGGCCAGGTGATGAAGCCGCACCGCCATCGGTTCACGCTGGCCAGCAAATGCGGCATGCAAGGTGTTGAACAAAGCGATGGCAGCAAAGTGCGCGTCATCGACGGACGCCCCGAAACCATCAAGAAGACTTGCGAAGACGCGCTGCGCCGCCTGCAGACCGAGGTGATTGACCTGTACTACCTGCACCGTTGGGACAAGAACGTGCCGATTGAAGACAGCGTGGGTGCCTTGAGCGACCTGGTGCGTCAGGGCAAGATCCAGACCATTGGCTTGTCGGAAGTGTCGGCCAGCACCCTGCGCAAGGCGCACGCGGTGCACCCGATTGCGGCGCTGCAAACCGAGTATTCACTGTGGACGCGCAACCCCGAGATCGCCGTGCTGCAGGCCTGCCGCGAACTGGGCGTGACCTTTGTGGCCTTCAGTCCGGTGGCGCGGGGCTTTTTGTGCGGCGCAGCGCTCGATGTGACCGCCTTTGACGCCAAGGACATCCGCCGCAGCATGCCGCGCTTTGCGCTCGAGAACTACGCCGCCAACCTGAAGCTCTTGCCCGCCTACAACGCGCTCGCACAAGAGGCCGGCTGCAGCCCCTCGCAGCTGGCATTGGCCTGGTTGCTTCACCAGGGAGAGGACATCATCCCCATCCCGGGCACCACCTCGGTGGACCATTTGCTGGACGATCTGGCGGCCGTAGACGTGCAGCTCGATGCCAGTTTGATGGCTCGCCTGAACGCTTTGATCAACCAGCGCACCGTGGCAGGCGACCGCTACAACGCGCAGGCCAACAGCGAAGTCGATACCGAAGTCTTTTACTGATCAGGCGTCGGGCTGCGCAGACGGCGCTGCCTTTTTGAAAGCTTCCAGCTCATTACAGGCTTTTTCTATGGCACTGATGAGTGGCCAGCGGGTCAGGTCCACCTTGAAGCGGCGGGCGCTTTCGACTTGGGGAATCAAGTACACATCGGCCAGGGTGGGCGTATCACCATAGCTGAAGCGCCCGCTTTGCGTGTCGGCGGCGATCAGGACTTCGTAGGCGTCAAAGCCTGCGCTGATCCAGTTGCCGCACCAGGCGTTCACCGCTTCTTCGTTGGCCCCGAACTGCTTGCGCAGGGTTTCCAGAATGCGGCGGTTGTTGATGGGGTGGGTGTCGCAGCCGATGATGGCCGCGAGCGCACGCACATGGGCACGCGCCTCGGC
>CANHUM010000078.1 GCA_947463845.1 Comamonadaceae bacterium | reverse complement strand
GGTGCGCCCGGTGTAGAGCACATCGTCGAGCACCAGGATATCGGCGCCATCGACCTCGAAGGGCAAACTGGTCTGCCCCCCCGCTGACAAACCGCGCTGGGCAAAGTCGTCGCGGTGCATGACGGAAGACACCTGGCCCGACTCACCGGGCCAACCCAGGTCGCGCTGCAGGCGCTCGGCCAGCCAGGCACCGCCCGAGGTGATGCCCACCAGACGGGTATGGGCCGAGCCCAGGCTGCGCACGCCGCGCAGCAGCTCTTGGTACAAGGCCTCTGCATCCAAAGCCAAAGCACTCATGGCAGGCTCCTTAAAAATTGTTCAAGAATGATCGCCGCAGCCGCCGCATCGGCATCTTTGGCGCCCAGTGCATGGGCTTCGGTTGTGCTGTAACGCTCGTCCACCTCGTACACCTCCAGGCCAAAGCGACCGCGCAACTGGCGGCCGAACTTGCGCGCGCGCAAGGTGTTTTCGTGCTCGCCACCGTCAGGATGAGTGGGCACGCCAATCACCAGGGCGTCGGGCTGCCACTCCTTGATGCGTTGGGCGATGTGCGCAAAGCGGGCTTCGCCCTCAGCGGCGATGGTGCCTTGCGGTGTGGCCGATTTCATCAGGCGGTTGCCCACAGCGACGCCTGTGCGCTTGAGGCCATAGTCAAAAGCCAGAAAACTCTGGTGCTTGGCAGGAACGGTGATGCCCAGGTCGCTGCTCATGCGTGCCCCGCGTCAGGCGAGAGCATCCAGCTTTTGAGGCCCAGCAGTTCCAGGGCGCGGTCGTAACGCTCGGCCATGGGCACCTGAAAAATCAAATCGGTCGAAGCCGGAACCGTGAGCCAGGTGTTCTCCCCCAGCTCGGATTCCAATTGACCTTCCCCCCAGGACGAATATCCCAAAGTGACCAAGACCCGGCGTGGCCCGACACCAGAAGACAGCGCTTCCAGCACATCTCGGGATGTGGTCATCTCCAGTCCACCGGGCACACTGAGGGTCGAGGCATAGACGGGCCCGCGCTCCTGGTCGGCGGGATCCAGTTGAACCGGGTCATGCAACACAAAACCGCGCTCCGTTTGCACTGGCCCACCTTGCAGCACAGGGTTTTCCACCAAATCTTCTCGGCGCAAAGGCAGATCCACCTTGTCAAACAGGTGGCGCATGCTGATGTCAGAGGGTTTATTGATGATCAGGCCCATGGCACCACGGGCGCTGTGCTCACACATGTAGATGACGCTGCGGGCAAATGTCTCGTCTTCCAACCCGGGCATGGCGATCAGGAAATGATGCTTGAGGTCGATGGAGGCACAATCGGTCATGCCCTGATTTTAGCGGCCCTGTCCCGGCGCTCCTGGTCAGAGATGCATTGTTCGATCCAACCCGGCAAATCCTGATGGAAACTCCTTTTTCTTGTGGCCTGGTCTGGCTGAGGCGCGACCTGCGCGTGAATGACAACGCGGCCCTTTCGCAGGCCCTTCAGCACTGCCAACGGGTGCATGTGGTGTTCGTGTTCGACACCGAGATCCTCGACGCCCTGCCCCGCGCCGACCGCCGGGTTGAGTTCATTCGCGAGTCACTGGTGGAACTGGATGAACGCTTGCGGGCGCTCTCAGGTCAGCCCAACAGCGGCCTGATCGTGCGCCACGGCGTGGCCAAGGACAAGATCGTCAAACTGGCCCAGCACTTGCAGGCCCAGGCCGTATTTGCCAACCATGACGATGAACCCCTGGCACTGGCGCGCGACATCCAGGTGCGGGGACGCTTGGCCGACCACGGCATCGTGCTGCACACCTTCAAGGACCATGTGATTTTTGAGCGCAATGAGGTACTGACCCAATCGGCCAAGCCCTTCAGCGTCTTCACGCCCTATAAAAACGCCTGGCTGAAGAAAGTCACGCCCGAAGACCTGCAGGCCTATGAAGTGGCATCACTGGGTCAGCGCCTAGCGCCCCGCCCCGATGACCTGGCGCATCCGGTGCCCAGCCTGGCCGACATCGGCTTTGAGGCCACCAACCTGCAGACCCTGAAAATCCCCACGGGAGAATCGGGCGCTCAGAACTTGCTGCAGGACTTTTTGACCCGGATTGACCACTATGAAGACACGCGCAACTTCCCGGCCGTCAAAGGCCCCAGTTATTTGAGCGTGCATTTGCGGTTTGGTACGGTGTCGGTCCGCCAGCTGGCCCGCGAGGCGCACCCACGCATGCTGGCGGGCAGCGTGGGGGCCAGTGTGTGGTTGTCTGAGCTGATCTGGCGCGACTTTTATGTGCAGGTGCTGCACAACTTTGCGCATGTGGGTCAGGGCAAAAGCTTCAAGCCCGATTACGACGCCATCCAATGGGAGCATGGCCCACACGCCCACAAGCTGTTTGGCGCCTGGTGCGAAGCCCGCACCGGCTACCCGCTGGTGGACGCAGCGATGCGCCAGATCAACCAAACCGGCTATATGCACAACCGCCTGCGCATGGTGGTGGCGAGTTTTCTGGTGAAGGATTTGGGAATCGACTGGCGTTGGGGCGAAAAGTATTTCGCCACACACTTGAACGACTTCGATCTGTCGGCGAACAACGGCGGCTGGCAGTGGGCCAGCTCCAGCGGGTGTGATGCACAACCTTACTTTCGCATCTTCAACCCCGTCAGCCAAAGCGAAAAGTTCGATCCCGAAGGCAAATTCATCCGGCGCTACGTGCCGGAGTTGGCGGCCCTGCCCAACGCCGCGCTGCATGCGCCCTGGCTGGCCAAGCCCTTGGAATTACAAACAGCCGGGGTGATGATTGGCAAGACCTATCCTGCCCCCGTGGTGGACCACGCCGAAGCCCGCGAAAAAACGCTGGCAAGGTATGCGGTGGTCAAAAAAAGCGCAGGCTGATCAGATGGCAACCATCTCGAAGTCTTCCTTTCGGGCTGCGCATTCTGGGCAAGTCCAGTTCATGGGCACGTCTTCCCATTTGGTGCCGGGCGCGATGCCGTGCTCAGGGTCTCCTGCGGCTTCGTCGTAGATCCAGCCGCAAATCAGGCACATCCAGGTTTTGTGTTCCATCACAGTGTCGCAATCAGAGAGTCGAATAGAATGATTTGATTGTATCGGTCTGCCTGAAGGCTCCCTTGCCTCGGACCCGAAGCCCCTGAGATTCGACTTTTGAATGACCGACTCCAGTCCTGAAATTACAGAAACCGAAGAAGTCTTGGCCGACGACGAGTCGACCTCTTTGGCCTGTGTGCTGTCGTTCAACGCGAATGACCCGAGCGGCGCTGGCGGATTGAGCTGTGACGCGGTGGCCATGGCCTCGGTCGGGGCGCACTGCATGCCGATCTGCACAGGCACCTATGTGCGCGACACCAGCAGCATCACCGACTTTTTTGCGCTGGACGATGAAGCCGTCAACGACCAGGCCCGTGCCGTGGCCGAAGACGTGCCGGTGCAGGTCATCAAGGTGGGCTTTGTCGGCACACCCGAAAATCTGGCCGTGATTGCTGAACTCTCAGACGATTATGTGGGCGTACCGGTCGTGGCCTACATGCCGAATTTGTCGTGGTGGGAAGAAGACAAGATCGACGCCTACCTGGACGCTTTTCGCGAGTTGCTGCTGCCACAAACCAGCGTGCTGGTGGGCCACCACAGCACGCTGCGCCGCTGGTTGCTGCCAGACTGGAACGGTGAGCGCAACCCCGGCCCCCGCGACATCGCCAAAGCGGCGGCCGAGCAGGGCGTGCCCTACACCCTGGTGACTGGCCTGCCCTTGCCGGAGCAACACATCGACAACGTGCTGGCCTCGCCCGAAGCCGTGCTGGCCCACGAAAAGTTCGAACGCATCGAAGCCGTCTTTGCAGGCGCGGGCGACACGCTGACCGCTGCGCTGGCCGCCTTGCTGGCTACTGGCATGGACCTGCCCGAAGCCACCAGCGAAGCCCTGCATTACCTGGACCGTTGTCTGGACGAAGGGTTTCGGCCCGGCATGGGCCAGGTGATTCCGGACCGCCTGTTCTGGGCGCTGCCCGAAGGTGAAGACACCGATGACGAGAGCCCCGAAGTCCACCCGGGGGCGGATTATTTTGAAGTGCCTTTCAACGAAACCAAACACTGAGACACGATATGACCGACCGCAACCAGACCCTTTTTGACCGCGCAGCCCATGTGATCCCTGGCGGGGTCAATTCCCCTGTGCGCGCTTTCCGCGCCGTGGGCGGTACACCGCGTTTTGTGCAGCGTGCCCAGGGCGCCTATTTCTGGGACGCCAACGGCCAGAAATACATCGACTACATCGGCTCCTGGGGACCCATGATCCTGGGCCATGGTCATCCCGCGGTGCTCGAAGCCGTGCAAAAAGCCGCGCTCGATGGCTTCTCATTCGGCGCCCCCACCGAACGCGAGATCGAACTGGCCGAAGAAATCCTGAAACACGTGCCGTCGATGGACATGGTGCGTCTGGTCAGCTCTGGCACCGAAGCGGGCATGAGCGCCCTGCGCCTGGCACGCGGTGCCACAGGCCGCAGCAAATTCATCAAGTTTGAAGGTTGCTACCACGGCCATGCCGACGCCTTGCTGGTCAAGGCCGGTTCAGGTCTGGCCACCTTTGGCAACCCCACCAGCGCCGGTGTGCCGCCAGAAGTGGTGCGTGACACCCTGGTGCTGGAATACAACAACATCGCAGCCTTGGAAGAAGCCTTTGCCCAACACGGCCAGGACCTGGCCTGCGTGATGATCGAACCCATTGCGGGCAATATGAACTTTGTGCGGGCCAGCGTGCCCTTCATGAAGCGTTGCCGCGAGCTGTGCACACAGCACGGTGCATTGTTGGTCTTTGACGAAGTCATGTCCGGCTTCCGTGTCGCTTTGGGCAGCGCACAAAGCGTTTACGCCCAGCTCATTCCCGGCTTCAAGCCCGACATGACGGTGCTGGGGAAAGTGATTGGCGGTGGCATGCCGCTGGCCGCTTTTGGCGGCCCGCGCGAGATCATGTCGAAATTGGCCCCCACGGGTCCGGTCTACCAAGCTGGCACCTTGAGCGGCAACCCCGTGGCCACGGCATGCGGCTTGACGACGCTGCGCGAGATCGCCAAGCCCGGCTTCTGGGACGCCTTGAGCGCTCGCACACAAAGTCTGGTCGATGGCCTCAAGGGTGCTGCGGCCACTGCGGGCGTGCCCTTCAGCGCAGACTGCCAAGGTGGCATGTTCGGCTTCTTCCTGCTGCCAGAGCTGCCGCAAAACTACGCCAAGGTCATGACCAGTGACAGCTCCAAATTCAACAAGCTGTTCCACGGCCTGCTGGACGGTGGCGTTTACATCGCCCCCGCCTTGTACGAGGCCGGCTTTGTGAGCGCGGCCCACACCGAAGCCGATATCGCCGAGACGGTGCGCGTGGCTGCGGACGTTTTCAAGTCGCTCTGAGTGGGCGCTTGATGACGGCATGAAGCGCCTGGTCTGCCTGATTGACGACAACACGGCGCTGTGAGCTTTCAGATCAAGTCAGGCTTCGTGCCGACAGATCCCCGCGTTGCTTAACCCCGTTCACCCGGGGTCGATCCAGAGGCCATGGGGACAAAGCTGGCCCGCGCTTCGGTGTTCAGCTCAGTGTTGAGCAGCAACAGCAAAGCCATGAATTGTTGGCGTTGCTCGTCGGTGAACGGACTCAACAAGGTTTCATAAGCTTCTTGTACGGGTTCGATGGCTTGGCGCAACAATTTGGCCCCCGCAGGGGTCAGTCGAACAGCCATTTGTCGGCGGCTGTCTGTCGACACGGCACGTTGACACAAGCCACGCTCCTGCAGCCCTTTGATGACCCGGAGCACGGTGACCTTGTCAAAGGCCAAGGCCCGCGCCAGACTGGACTGGTCAATACCGGGCTGCTCTTGCATGACACGCAGCACGCCATACTGCGCTGGCGTCAAGGCCAATTCAGCACAAGCCCTCTCAAAAATGGAGGCCGATATCTGGTGCGCTCTGCGCAACAAGAATCCTGGGCGCTGATAAAGATCTTCAGTGGTCATGACTCAGGGATTCTATGGATAAATACCCGTGAAGGATTCGCCAATAATCGTTGGCATACTAACGTATGGAGAGCCTGCCCATGAACCCGTCCCGTCGACACATCTCTGCCCTGTTGGGCGCCGGACTTTGCATGGGGGTCTCGTCCCCTTTGGCTTGGGCGCAAAGCACTGCCAACCAAGGACCGCTGAAACTGATCGTGCCCTTCACCCCCGGCACCGGCATTGACCTGATCGCCCGTACCTTAGGCCCCAAACTGTCACAGCGCCTGAACCGCCCTGTCGTGGTCGAGAACCGTGTGGGTGCATCGGGCAACATCGGCACCGAAGCGGTGGTGCGCTCTGCTCCGGATGGCGCCACCTTGCTGGTGAGCGTCAACACTTTGGTGATGAACCGTGCCCTGTATCCGGGTTTGAGTTTTGATGCGGTGAAAGACCTGACCGCCGTCTCGCAAACCAGCTGGGGCCAACTCTTGCTGGTGACCCCGGCACAGTCGGGCTACAAAACCGCCGCAGAGTTTGTCGCCGCGCTGCGCAAACAACCGGGTCGCTTCAATTACGCATCGCCCGGTGTGGGCACGCCCCACCACCTGTCCATGGAATTGTTCAAGAATACCGCCCAGGTCTTCCTGACCCACATACCCTACCGCGGCACCGGCCCGGCCGTGACCGATTTGCTGGGCGGCCAAGTGGACGCCATGTTTTTGCCCATCCATGTGGCCTTGCCGCACATTCGCTCCGGGCGGTTGACCGCTTTGGGCATCGGCAGTGACAAACGCCATGCCCTCTTGCCCGACCTGCCCACCTTGGCCGAAGCCAAAGCAGGCAATGTGAATGTGGACATGTGGTACGGCATCTTTGCACCCAAAGGCACACCGGCCGACATCGTGAATCTCTACAACCGAGAGATCAACCAACTGCTGAGCGGCGACGATGTCAAAAAGGCTTTTGTCTCGCAAGGCATGGACCCCAGTGGCAGCACGCCGCAGGCTTTTGCGCAACTGGTCGAGCGCGATGCCGAGCGCTGGGCACGCCTGATCAAAGAACAGGGCATCAAAGCCGACTGATTCAACCCGCCTGGCTCATCAGGTCCACATTCATAGGGTCGTAGGGGTACAACCAGTTGTTGCGTGACGCGGCAATGTTGCGGTCCTTGAAGGCCTGCTTCATTTGCTGCGCATCGGCAATGTGGTACAGGTCACCCATCTCGGTGGACTCTCGCACCACCCGCGCTGCGCGCGGCGCGCGGTGGTTCTGGAACACCTGCAAAGCTTGGGCCATGGGCATGTCGAGCGCCAAGGCCCGGCTCAGGACGGCTGCATCTTCGATGGCCATGGCAGCACCCTGTGCCATATAGGGCAAGGTGGGGTGCACCGCATCGCCCAGCAAAGCCACGCGGTCTGTGCACCAGTTCATCACGGGCTTGCGGTTGTTCAGAGCCCAGCGGAAACACTGGTCACGGTCCACGTTGTCGATGGCCGCACGCACGATCGGGTGCCAACCGGCATAGTCCTGGTCCAACTCTTCCCAAGGCTGACGCGATGTCCAGGACTCTTCTTCCCAAGGTCGCTCGACGCAGCCCACAAAGTTGAGCACCTGGCCGGCACGCATGTAATACATCACGGCGTGGTTGTGAGGGCCGCACCAGATCGACGAGACCAAAGGTGGTCGCAGTTCGGGCGCAATGCGTTCGATGGGGATGGCCAAGCGCCAAGCCACCTGCCCAGTGAACACGGGGGGGTCGGCATCGACCACATG
>CANHUM010000077.1 GCA_947463845.1 Comamonadaceae bacterium | reverse complement strand
TGGGCGGCGTGGTGGTCGATGGCGGCAGTTTTGACTGGGATCAATCGGGCAAGTTCGCCGAGCTGAGCCAGGCCTATGCTGGCTTTCACAACATGGTGTTCAGCGAAGAAAGCACGGTGGGCGCCTTCTTGCTGCGAGCGCGGCGCGAGGGCCTGCGCGACTTTGGCGCTTGCATGAGCCCGCACACCGCGTGGCTGATTTTGCAAGGCATCGAGACCCTGCCGCTGCGCATGGCCCGGCACATGGACAACACCGCCAAAGTGGTCGAGTTTCTGGGCGCTCACCCACTCGTCAGCCGCGTGGGCCATCCCATGCTGGAGAGCCACCCCTCACACGCCTTGGCGCAAAAGCTGTTGCCGCGGGGCGCGGGCTCGGTGTTCAGTTTCGACATCAAGGGCTCTCGCGCACAGGGCCAAAAGTTCATCGAAACCCTCAAGGTCTTCAGCCACCTGGCCAATGTGGGCGATTGCCGTAGCCTGGTGATCCACCCCGCCAGCACCACGCACTTCCGCATGACCGATGAAGCGCTGGCTGCAGGTGGCATTGGCCCCGGCACGATCCGTTTGTCGATCGGCCTGGAAGACCCGGCTGACCTGATCGACGACCTCAAAAAGGCGCTCAAAGCTGCCGAGAAAGCAGGGGCCTGATCATGAAAATTTCCGTCCAGGGCCGTGACCTGTACGCCTACACCGGCGGCAAGCCCTTCAACCCCGCGCAACCCACTGCCGTTTTCATCCACGGCGTGTTGAACGACCACAGCGTCTGGATTTTGCAAACCCGCTACATGGCGCACCACGGCTGGAACGTGTTGGCCATCGACCTGCCCGGGCACTGCAAAAGCGAAGGCCCACCACCACAAAGTGTGGAAGAAGCGGCCGACACTGTCATCGCCTTGCTGGATGCGCTCAACATTGAAAAAGCTGCACTGATCGGCCACAGCTTTGGCTCGCTCATCGCCCTGGAAGCCGCCGCACGGGATGCGCAAACGCATCCCGGCCGTGTGAGTCACCTGGTGATGGTGGGCACCGCCTACCCTATGCGCGTCTCGCCTGCACTGCTCGACCAGTCGGTCAGCGCGCCCTTCAAGGCCATCGACATGGTCAACAGTTTCTCGCACTCCACACTGGCGCCACCCCCCTCGGCGTTGGGCCCTGGCACCTGGCTTTATGGCGGCAGCAAGGCCCTGATGCGTCGGGTACTGGCCAGCAACAGGCAGGTGAATGTGTTCCACACGGGTTTCAAAGCCTGCGACAGCTACTCTGGTGCTGAAGCTGCTATGCCCCATGTCGCCTGCCCCACCCTGTTTGTGCTGGGTAACGCCGACCAGATGACGCCACCCAAAGCCGCGCAAAGCCTGATCGATCTGTGCTCCCAACCTACGGTGGTGAAGCTGCCCGCAGGCCATTCGCTCATGACCGAAGCGCCCGAAGGCGTGCTGCAGGCGCTCAAGCATTCTTTGAAGCCCTGACATTTGGAACCGTTCACGCGCGAGGGTTTGCGCCAACGACATGAACACACTGACTGCCCACATCACACCGTCCTTGTCGGCTGACCGAGCCCAGACCATCGCCCAATCGCTGGACCTGCGGGCCTTGCCGCGTGATTTTCTGGACAACCCCTACCCGGTTTATGCCGCGCTGCGCGAAACCGAGCCTTTCAAGCGCATGCCCGACGGCTCGTACTTCCTGACACGCCATGCCGATCTGGTGGCGGTGTACCGAGACGCCAAGGTCTTCAGCTCTGACAAACAAGTCGAGTTCGGCCCCAAATACAACCACCCCCCGTTCAACCAGCCGCCCTGCGCCACAGCGGGCGGTGTGGCCCCGCTGTTTGAGCACCATACAAACAGCCTGGTCTTCAATGACCCACCGCTGCACACCCGGGTGCGCCGCCTGATCATGGGGGCACTGACCCGCCGCGCCATTGAAGCCATGGAGCCGGGGCTGGTGCAGCTGGTGGACAGTTTGCTGGAAAAGATCGAGGCCCAAGAGGGGGGCGACCTGATCGAAGACTTTGCCTCGGCCATTCCGGTCGAAATCATCGGGAACCTGCTGGGCGTGCCGCATGCCGAAAGAGCGCCTCTGCGCGGCTGGTCACTGGCCATTCTGGGTGCGCTGGAGCCCGCTCTGAAACCCGAGCAAGAAGCGCTGGGCAACCGCAGCGTGACCGAGTTTTTGGCCTATCTGCGCCACTTGGTCGCGCAGCGGCGCCAGCAACCGGGTGACCCAGAGCACGATGTGCTGACCCGGCTGATCCAAGGGGAAGCCAGTGGTGACGCCTTGAGCGAAGTCGAGCTTTTGCAAAACTGCGTGTTCCTGCTCAATGCCGGGCACGAAACCACCACCAACCTGATCGGCAACGCGCTCATCAGCCTGCAGGAATGGCCCGAACAGCGCAGGCGTCTGTTGTCCGACCTGCACCAGTCTGACGACGAACATGCCCAGGCCCGCGTGCTCGACCTGGCGGTCGATGAGTTTTTGCGCTTTGAGTCGTCCAACCAGCTGGGTAACCGCCGCGCCCTGCAAGCCACTCAGGTCAACGGGGTCGATGTGCCCGCCGGGGCTTTGGTCACGCTGTGCATCGGCGCCGCCAACCGAGATCCGGCGGTGTATGAGAACCCCGAGCAACTGGACTTGCGCCGCACGGGCAACAAACACCTGGCTTTTGGCTTTGGCGTCCACCAGTGCGCGGGACTGAGCTTGGCGCGGCTCGAAGGCCGCATCGCCATCGGACGCTTTTTGCAGCGTTTTCCGGACTATCAGCTCACACAAGTACCTGTGCGCGGCGGTCGGGCCCGCTTTCGCGGCTTTTTGCACGCACCGTTTTCGATCCGATAAGCACCAGGAGTCAAACCATGGACCAACCCCAGTCACCGACGACCCAGCACGCCAGCTTTGCCGAGTTTTACCCTTTTTACCTGAGTGAACACAGTGATCGCCGCTGCCGCCGCATGCATTTTCTGGGCAGCACCTTGAGTCTGATTTGCCTGGCCATGCTGGCCATCACAGGCAAACCGCAATACCTGCTCTACGGCCTGATCTGCGGCTATGGCTGCGCCTGGATCGGGCATTTCGTGTTTGAGAAAAACAAGCCGGCCAGCTTCAAGCGCCCGCTCTACAGCTTCATGGGCGACTGGGTGATGTACCGAGACATGTGGCGCGGCCGCGTGAGTTTTTGAAGAACCCGCTCAATCCTGCCGGACCGAGGGCAGCAACTGCATCACCCGGACCTGATCCAGACCGGTCTGCACCCACAACGGGTCGGCAGCCGAAGTCCGCAGCACCAGCAAACGGTCGGCCAAGGGGCCCACGCTGGTCTGGTTCGGGTCGATCAGCAGAATGTGCCTGGCCTGGGCCTGATCATTTTGCTCGCTCAACCGCCCCACCCAGTCCAGATCTTGCAACACCGCCAGCACCATCTGCAGCTCAGCCAGTTCCACACGCAATCGGGCAGCCAATTCGCCAGTGCTCCAGCCTCGCGGCCCTGAAGTCTTGGCAGCGTTCAACTCAGCCAGCACCTCCAAAGCCAACCTGAAGGGCCAACCTGCCCCCTCGGGCTTGCGCCAGGTTTGACGACCCAATTCAGGCAAACTGGAAGCCAGCACCGCGCCCAACAAGACCAACAGCCAGGTGACATAAATCCAGATCAGCAAAATCGGCACCGCCGCAAACGCCCCATACACCAAGGAATAAGTGGGCACTTCCAGCAAATAAAAAGCCATCGCTTTTTTGGCCACCTCCAACGATCCCGCCACCAAAAAGCCAGCCGTGATGGCATGCCGCCAGCGCACGCGGGTGTAGGGCACATAAAAGTACAAACCACTGACGCAGGCGGTGAGCATCAAAAACTCAAAGCCATCCAGCAGCCATCGGGTGGATCCCGGCAACACATTCACCACATCACGCGAGGCACCAACGACATAGGACGTCATCGCCAAACTGATACCCAACAGCAGGGGCCCCAATGTGATGGCCGACCAGTACAGCAAGATCCGCTGCGCAAAAGGCCGCTGGCGCTGCACCCGCCAGATCTGCCCCAGGGTGCGCTCGATGGTCACCATGAGGAAAACTGCCGACATCAACACCACTGCCAAACCGGCTGTGCCCAGGCGACTGGCCTTGCGTGAGAATTGGCTGATGTAGCTGAGCACCTGCCTTGCGATGCTCTCGGGGACCAAGCTCTCGATCAGCCAGCGTTGAATCATGTCCTGGAACTTGCCAAACACCGGAAAAGCCGAAAAAACAGCCAAACCGACCGCAAACAGCGGCACCATGGCCAGCACGGTGGTGAAAGTCAACGAGCTGGCGCTCACGCCCAAACGCGCATCACGAAAGCGCTCGGCCAGCACAGCACCCATCTGGCGCCAGGGAAAAACCGACAGCTCTTGCCACCACACACCGATGTGTTCGCCCAAAGTGGTCTTTGTCAAGGAAGATCGCATGCCCGGTATGATGCCACCGCAATGAACTCGAACTCCGAACCCTCCCCCCTCGGCCCCGATGCAAGCGCTCCGGCCGGGCTGGATATCACCCGCTGGTTGGCCGTGGGCAGCCTGCTGGGCCTGATTGTTTTGGGCCTGGCCTGGGAAATCTGGCTGGCGCCGCTGCGTGAAGGCGGCAGCTGGTGGGCCATCAAGGTGCTGCCCTTGTGCATCCCTGTGGCCGGCTTGCTGAAAAACCGCATGTACACCTACCGCTGGGTCAGCATGCTGGTGTGGCTGTACTTCACCGAAGGTGTGGTGCGCGCTTGGGGCGATGCCTGGCCCTCCAGCGGATTGGCCGGGCTGCAGGTTCTTTTGTGCACCACCTTGTTTGTGGCCTGCGCCCTGCATGTGCGCATCCGCTTCAAAGCCGCCAAGGCCACGGGTAACTTTGTTCCTGTGCCCAAAGACTGATCCCCATGACCCAGATGCTGCTGAACCAACTGCGTCAAATTTGTGGCGATGCCAACGTCTTGACCCACGACGACCCAGCCACCGACCTGAGCCCTTGGGAGCAGGACTGGCGCAAACGCGTGCGGGGCCGCGCCCTGGCCGTGGTGCGCCCGGGTAACACGGAACAGGTGGCTGCTGTGGTCAAGGCCTGTGGTGCAGCGGGCACTTCCATCGTGCCGCAAGGCGGCAACACCGGTTTGGTGGTGGGCGGGGTGCCCGATGACTCGGGCAGGCAGATCGTGCTGAGCATGACACGCATGAACGCAGTGCGGGCCATGGACCCCGCCAACCTGACCATCACCGTGGAGGCCGGTTGTGTGCTGCAAAACCTGCAAGCCGCGGCCGAAGCTGCCGGTTTTTTGTTCCCCTTGAGCTTGGGTGCCGAAGGCAGCTGCACCATCGGTGGCAATCTGGGCACCAATGCGGGTGGCACGCAAGTGGTGCGCTACGGCAACACGCGCGAACTGTGCCTGGGTCTGGAAGTCGTCACCGCCCAGGGCGAGATCTGGCACGGCCTGACGGGGCTGCGCAAGGACAACACGGGTTACGACCTGCGCAACCTGATGATCGGCAGCGAAGGCACCTTGGGCATCATCACCGCAGCGACCATGAAGCTCTACCCCCAGCCCGCCGCGCAGCTCACGGCCTGGGCCGCAGTGCCCAGCATGGAAGCGGCCGTGCAACTGTTGGGCTTGGCCCACCAACGACTGGGACCTGGCCTCACAGGCTTTGAGGTCATGGGCCAGTTTGCCCTGAGCCTTGTGGACAAGCATTTTTCCCACCTGCGTGTGCCCTTATGGCAGAACAATCCCTGGTGTGTGTTGCTCGAAAACTCCGACAGCGAAAACGAGCAGCATGCCCGCAACCAGTTTGAAGCCCTGCTTGAAGCTGCCATGGACTGCGGCTGTGTGAGCGATGCGGTGGTGGCCGAAAGCCTGACACAGGCCAAAGGCTTGTGGCACATCCGCGAGAGCATCACCCTGGCCCAGGTACAAGAGGGTTTGAACATCAAACACGACATCAGCATCCCGGTCTCGCGCATCCCGACCTTTGTGGCAGAGACCGATGCCCTGCTGGCGCGCGAAGTACCCGGCGTTCGCATGGTGGACTTTGGGCACTTGGGTGATGGCAACCTGCACTACAACGTCCAGGCACCCGAAGGCGTGGATGGACAGGCTTTCTTGCGTGACAACGAGGACCGTGTGAACACCCTGGTGTTTGACCAGGTCGCCAAATTCAACGGCTCCATCAGCGCCGAACATGGCGTTGGCGAACTCAAAGTCGGCAAACTGCCGCTGTACAAAGATCCCGCAGCCTTGGCCATGATGCGGGCGGTCAAACAGGCCCTGGACCCGCAAAACATCCTGAATCCGGGTCGTGTGCTCACCTGATTCGGCAAGATTTACACTCACCTCCCATGACCATTTCTGCCCACCCTCATCGCCCCGTCCGCAGCCAGTACGAAGACTTCATGCGCCACGTCTACACAACGGGTGTGCAAAAGGGCGACCGCACCGGCACCGGCACGCGCAGCGTGTTTGGACACCAAATGCGTTTTGACCTGAACGAGGGCTTCCCGCTGGTGACCACCAAAAAGGTGTTTTTGCGGGCCATCATCGTGGAGTTGCTGTGGTTTTTACGCGGCGACAGCAACGTGAAGTGGCTGCAAGAGCGCGGCTGCACGATCTGGGATGAATGGGCACGCGAAGACGGCTCGCTTGGGCCCGTTTATGGGGTGCAGTGGCGCAGTTGGCCCACCCCAGCCGGTGGCCACATCGACCAGATCCAGCAGGTCATGGACACGCTCAAGCGCAACCCCGACTCACGGCGCATCATCGTGAGTGCCTGGAACGTGGCCGAGCTGGACCAAATGGCGCTCATGCCCTGCCATGCTTTCTTTCAGTTCTATGTGGCACCGCCCCAGAAGGCGGACGAAAAACCCAAACTCAGCTGCCAGCTTTACCAGCGCAGCGCCGACATCTTTTTGGGCGTGCCCTTCAATATTGCCAGCTACGCCCTGTTGACCCACATGATCGCGCAGCAGTGCGACATGGATGTGGGCGACTTCATCTGGACCGGGGGCGATTGCCACATTTACAGCAACCACCACGAACAGGTGGAACTGCAGCTGAGCCGCGCGCCCATGGCTTACCCCACACTCCATATCAAACGAAAACCCGCTTCCATCTTCGATTACGAATTCGAGGATTTCGAAGTGCTGGGCTACGAATGCCACCCCGCCATCAAAGCGCCCGTGGCCGTATGAGCGCAGACCGATGAAGCTGCACCTGATCTACGCCCGTGCACGCAATGGCGTGATTGGCAAGGACAACCAGATGCCTTGGCACTTGCCCGAAGATTTGGCGCACTTCAAGCGCGTGACACTGGGTCAACCGGTCATCATGGGCCGCAAGACCTGGGACTCACTGCCTGCCCGCTTTCGTCCCCTGCCCGGCCGTCTGAACATCGTCATCACGCGCCAAATCGACTGGCAGGCCGAAGGCGCACTGCGTACCGGCTCCATCGAAGATGCCTTGCGTCTGTGTGGCGATGTGGACGACGCCTGGATCATGGGTGGCGCAGAGATTTACCGCCAAGCTGAACCCTTGGCCAGCACAGCGGTGGTCACCGAAATCGATCAGGACTTTGAAGGGGACGCCCTCGCCCCAACCCTGGGTCTGGACTGGACCGAGGTGCAACGCGAATCGCACACCGCCACCAGCGGCATGGGTTTCGCCTTTGTCACCTACCAAAACCAACGCAACCCATGAACATCGCCACCTGGAACGTCAACTCCCTGTCCGTTCG
>CANHUM010000076.1 GCA_947463845.1 Comamonadaceae bacterium | reverse complement strand
TCAAACTCCTTGAGCATGCGGTTGACGTCTTGCACCTGAACGCCCGCGCCCGCGGCGATGCGGCGTTTGCGGGTGGCTTTGATGAGTTCAGGTTTTTTGCTCTCTTGCGGCGTCATGCTGTGGATGATGCCTTGCTTGCGACCAATGTCCTTCTCGACCTTGTCCATGTCCATGGAGCCAGCCTTGGCGGTCAACTGACTGGGCAGCTTGTCCATCAAACTGGAGAGGCCGCCCATTTGCTTCATTTGCTGGATCTGGGCCAGAAAGTCGTTCAGATCGAAGCTGCCACCACTTTTGACTTTGGTCGCCAGCTTTTGTGCGGCCTCCATGTCCACGCCGGCCGTGACCTGCTCGACCAAGGCCACAATGTCGCCCATGCCCAGCACCCGGCCTGCGTGTCGCTCGGCGTCAAACACTTCCAGGCCATCGATCTTCTCGCTGGTGCCCGCAAACTTGATGGGCACACCTGTGATTTGACGCACCGACAGAGCGGCACCGCCGCGAGAGTCGCCATCCAGCTTGGTCAGCACAATGCCCGTGAGCGGCAACGCATCGCGGAAAGCGCGGGCAGTGTTGGCCGCGTCCTGACCCTGCATGGCATCGACCACGAACAGGGTTTCAACAGGCTTGAGTTCAGCATGCAGCGCCTTGATCTCGGTCATCAGGGCTTCGTCAATCGCCAGGCGACCGGCGGTATCTACCAACAACACATCAAAGAAGTGTTTGCGGGCGTAATCAATGGCGGCGCGGGCAATCTCGATGGGCTTTTGGTCGGGCGAGCTGGGAAACCATTCGGCCCCGGCTTGTGCGGTGACGGTTTTGAGCTGCTCGATCGCAGCAGGGCGGTACACGTCACCCGAGACCGTGAGCACTTTCTTTTTACGCTTTTCGATCAGGTGCTTGGCCAGCTTGGCGGTGGTGGTGGTTTTACCGGCACCTTGCAAACCCGCCATCAGGATCACAGCGGGCGGCTGCGCGGCCAGGTTGATGTCCGACACGCCCTCGCCCATGGTGGCGGCGAGTTCTTTGTTGACCACACCCACCAAGGCCTGCCCAGGCTTGAGCGAGCCCATGACCTCTTGGCCCAGGGCTTTTTCTTTCACGCGGGCAATGAAGTCGCGCACCACCGGCAGGGCCACGTCGGCTTCGAGCAAGGCCATGCGCACCTCGCGCAGCATATCGGCCACGTTCGATTCGGTGATGCGGGCCTGTCCGCTGAGGGTCTTGACGAGGCGTGAGAGTTTGTCGGTCAGGGCGGAGGCCATGGGGAGAATCCCTAAAAAAACCAGTTGAGCGTGTTGACGAAACCCCGGTGGCTCCGATTGAAAGGCTAAACTAGGACCCATGATTTTAGCGAGTGCGCCTTTGTGGATGCTGCCCTTCTCGGCATTGGCAGCCCTGACTTATGCCTTGCCCGCTCTGGCGCCTAGCCGTCTGAGCGATGTGCGCGCTCGCCGTCTGCTTTGGCTGGCCTGGGCCTTGCACGCCATCAGCTTGCTGGCACTGCTCATGGGTCCGGTCCGCTTTGGTTTTGCCCCTGCGCTGTCAGTGACCGCTTGGCTGGTGGTCACTGCCTACATGATCGAGACCCAGTTTTTCCCCAAATTCAAGGCCCGTTGGGCCGTGGGCAGCCTGGGGGCCATCACCGTGGTGCTGGCTTGGATTTTCCCGGGAACGCCGCTCAATACCCTGGCCTCGGCCTGGTTGCCTCTGCACTTTGCACTGGGTTTGTCGGCTTATGGCATGTTTGCGGCTGCCGTCGTGCACGCCTGGATGATGACCCGAACTGAACATGACATCCGTCTGGCGCATGAAGTCTCCAGCGGTCTGCCCTTGTTGACGCTTGAACGCCTGACTTTTCGATTTGTGGCCGCCGGTTTTGTGCTTTTGTCCGCCACATTGGTCGCAGGTGCTCTATTTGGTGAAGTCCTTTATGGTCAGAGTCACACCGAATGGCGCTGGGATCACAAACGGGTCTTTGCCGTCCTGTCCTGGCTGACCTTTGCCACCTTGTTGGTCGGTCGCAGCCAATGGGGTTGGCGAGGCCGCCGTGCCGTCCGCGTGCTGTACATCGGTGCTGGCTTGCTGTTACTGTCCTATGCCGGTTCGCGCTTCGTACTCGAAGTTTTGCTTGGACGCGCTGGATGAAATACCTGATTTGGTTGTTGATCATTTTGGTGGCGATCTGGGCCTTCAAGCGCAGCCGCAGGTCAAGCAACCCACCCGCCGACCAAGCCGCCCCGCCCACCATGCCCTCCAGCATGGTGAGCTGTGCCCACTGCGGATTGCACTTGCCTCAAGATGAAGCGGTGACAGGCGAAAGGGGCTTGTATTGCAGCACCGAGCACCGTGCAGCGGCTCAGGACCGCAACCCGGCGTGAGCGCCCCAGCCGATCTTTGGCATGAGGGCTGGTACGCACCGGCCCTAAGGCTGGACTCACCCAATTTCGGACCCAGGCCTGCAGGCGCCTGCATCGATTTGCTGGTCATCCATTCGATCAGCCTGCCCCCTGGCGAGTATGGTGGGCCACAAGTGCCTGCACTGTTCACCAACCAATTGGACTGGGATGCTCACCCTTACTTCACGCAAATTCGCGGTTTGCAGGTGTCAGCGCATTTCTTCATCCGGCGTGATGGCTCACTGATGCAATTTGTCAGCGCCAACGACCGGGCTTGGCACGCAGGGCAATCTGCGTACCGTGGGCGCACCCAGTGCAACGACGACTCGATCGGGATTGAACTGGAAGGCCTGGAGGGCGATCTTTTTGAAGATCTTCAATATGAGCAACTGGCCCATCTTTGCCAGCAATTACATGGGCAATTCCCGATTCGCCATGTGGCCGGGCACGAGCACATCGCCAGAGGCCGCAAACAAGACCCCGGGCCTGGGTTTGCCTGGGAGCACCTGAAAAACCAGCTGGCTTGGCCAGATTCGTACTTTCCCTAGGAAAACAAAACCACAATGGGAAAAATATTTTTCCATCCGTTTTTATTTTTATTGTCGGTTTCAATGATCTAAATTGTCATTGCAAGAAACCCAATCAGGCACCGGCCAAGCGCTCGGAAGGGAAAACCCTCCGCACGGTGCATATCTCCTGGCTCCGATACTCAAGATGCCGTTATCAAGACACTTTTGAAGGTATTTTTCAGCCTTTGAAAATGACTTCCCAAAGGACAACGCATGCGCCTTTGAACGGCCAGACCCTAAAGCACCGGTACACTACCTGTAGTGGCTTGCAAGGGCCCCAGACACCAGATATAGTGTCTTTAACAATTTTTCACATTTGAAGAATGGCTTGAATAACTGCAACTGCCGCCCCTCCCAGCAAACCGCAAATTAGAAGAAAACCATGCATACAGACCTCAACGCCCCATCCCCCACATCCAGCTTGATCAGCCCACCCCCCTCCGACCGCGCGGGTCAACCCTCAGCGCAAAACCTGAACCACTACCAGATCATTCGACGCAATGGCGCAGTGGTGCCTTTCGAGCCCAGCAAAATTGCGGTCGCCTTGATGAAAGCATTTTTGGCTGTGCATGGTACCCAGGGCGCTGCCTCTGCCAGCGTGCGTGAGGTGGTTGAAGAACTGACACAAAACGTGGTCCGCGCCTTGATGCGTTCACGCCCGGGGGGCGGGACTTTTCACATTGAAGACGTCCAGGATCAGGTTGAACTCGGCTTGATGCGCAGCAGCAACCACGAAGTTGCCCGTGCCTACGTGCTTTACCGTGAGCGACGCACCCAAGAGCGTGCCCAGCAAACACAACAGTCCGCACCTGCGCCTCAGGAACCTGCTTTGCATGTCATCGATCAGGGCCGCCGCGTGGCCCTGGATCTGAATTACCTCAAGTCCCTGATGGAGAACGCCTGTGCCGGCCTGGGCAAAGATGTGAGCCCCGAGCCCATCGTGTCCGAAACCATGCGCAACCTCTATGACGGCGTGCCCATGGAAGAGGTGTACAAGGCTTCCATCCTCGCCTCCCGCACGCTGATTGAAAAAGACCCGGACTACACCTACGTCACCGCCCGCTTGCTGATGCACACCATTGCCAAGGAAATCCTGGGCAAGGAAGTGACACAGGACCAAATGGCCGAGGAGTACATCAATTACTTCCCGCAATTCATCAAGAAAGGCGTGGACAACGACCTGCTGGATGAAAAACTGCTGCAATTTGACCTCAAGCAACTGGCTGCAGCCCTCAAACCGGAGCGTGACCTGCAGTTTGATTACTTGGGTCTGCAAACCCTGTACGACCGTTACTTCTTGCACGTGCGCAAGACCCGCATCGAGATGCCTCAGGCCTTCTTCATGCGCGTGGCCATGGGCCTGTCACTCAACGAAATCAACCGCGAAGCGCGTGCCATCGAGTTCTACGAGATCCTGTCCTCGTTCGACTTCATGTCATCCACGCCCACCTTGTTCAACAGTGGCACATTGCGCTCGCAGCTCTCAAGTTGCTACTTGACCACCGTGCCCGATGACTTGGACGGCATTTATGAGTCCATCAAGGAAAACGCCCTGCTGTCCAAATTTGCCGGCGGTCTGGGCAACGACTGGACCCGCGTACGCGCCATGGGCTCTCACATCAAGGGCACCAACGGCGAATCACAAGGTGTGGTGCCTTTCCTGAAAGTCGTCAACGACACCGCCGTAGCCGTCAACCAAGGTGGCAAGCGCAAGGGCGCGGTCTGCACCTACCTGGAAACCTGGCACCTGGACATTGAAGAGTTCCTGGAGTTGCGCAAGAACACCGGCGATGACCGTCGCCGCACGCACGACATGAACACGGCCAACTGGATTCCAGACCTTTTCATGCGCCGAGTCATGGAAAAAGGCACTTGGACCTTGTTCTCGCCGTCCGACGTACCTGATTTGCACGACCTGTTCGGCCTGGCCTTCGAAAAAGCCTATGTGGCCTACGAACAAAAAGCCGAGCGTGGTGAAATCAAACCCAGCAAAACCGTGCCTGCGACCGACCTGTGGCGCAAGATGTTGTCAATGCTGTTTGAAACCGGACACCCCTGGATCACCTTCAAGGACCCTTGCAACGTGCGCTCACCCCAGCAGCACGCTGGTGTGGTGCACTCGTCCAACCTGTGCACCGAGATCACACTCAACACCAGTGACACCGAAACGGCTGTCTGCAACCTGGGCTCCGTCAACCTGGTGCGCCACCTCAAGGATGGCGCCAACGGCAAGGTCATTGACCACGAGAAACTGAAAAAGACCATCACGATCGCCATGCGCATGTTGGACAACGTGATCGACATCAACTATTACGCCGTCAAGAAAGCCCGTGATTCCAACATGCGCCACCGCCCCGTCGGTCTGGGCCTGATGGGTTTCCAGGACTCCTTGTACGAAATGCGCATCCCTTACGCTTCGCAAGCAGCCGTCGAGTTTGCCGACCAGTCCATGGAAGCAATTTGCTATTACGCTTACTGGGCCTCGACCGAGCTGGCCAAAGAACGCGGCCAGTACGCCACTTACAAGGGCTCTTTGTGGGATCGGGGTATCTTGCCGCTGGACACCTTGCAGCTGCTCGAACGCGAACGCGGTGGTTATGTCGAAGTCGACCGCTCGTCCATGTTGGACTGGGATGCTCTGCGTCAAAAAATCGCACAGGACGGCATGCGCAACTCCAATTGCGTGGCCATTGCACCGACCGCCACCATCTCCAACATCATCGGCGTGGATGCCTCGATCGAGCCCTGCTTTGGCAATCTCTCGGTCAAGTCGAATCTGTCCGGCGAATTCACCGTGATCAACAGCTACCTGGTGCGTGACTTGAAACGCCTGGGCCTGTGGGATGACGTGATGGTCATGGACCTGAAACACTTCGATGGTTCGCTGCGCCCAATCGACCGCGTGCCTCAAGAGATCAAGTCTCTTTACGCCACTGCTTTTGAAGTCGAAACCACCTGGCTGGTTGAGGCTGCAGCGCGTCGTCAGAAATGGATTGACCAAGCGCAGTCGCTGAACATCTACATGGCAGGCGCATCGGGCAAAAAGCTGGACGACACTTACAAGCTGGCTTGGCTGCGTGGTCTCAAGACCACCTATTACCTGCGTACCTCCAGTGCCACCCAAGTTGAAAAATCTACCGTCAACGCGGGCTCGCTCAATGCTGTTTCTTCATCAGGTGCGCCCAGTGCGGGCGTGAGCGCCATCGAAGCAGCATCGACCGCTGCCCAAGAGCAAATGGGTACGGTGGCTGCAACTGATATCAAGTTCTGCGCTATTGACGACCCTGGTTGCGAAGCTTGCCAATGAAGTGCCGCTCACCGCACAACCCAGTCATCTGTGTTGTGCGATGCAATTGAACAACACTTCACACGAGATCTGCGTCATAAAGTGATTCACTGCTTTGCAATTTCTTTGCATGCTTTCATAATTTAAGAACTGGAATTTTTATGCTGTCCTGGGACGATCAAGTCAAACCTGCTTTGCAACCTGCAATGCACACACTCACTGGTGCAGAATCTTCTGCCACCCTGGCATCGGTGTCTTCGGCTTCCAGCTCTACCGCTGCTTCTGCCCCCCGTCGCATGAATGCTGCTGACAAGCGCATCATCAATGGTCAGACCGACGTCAACCAGCTGGTACCTTTCAAATACAAATGGGCTTGGGAGAAATACCTGGCCACCTGCGCCAACCACTGGATGCCGCAGGAAGTGAACATGAACCGTGACATCGCTTTGTGGAAAGACCCGAACGGTCTGACAGAAGATGAGCGTCGTATCGTCAAGCGCAATCTCGGTTTCTTCGTCACCGCCGACTCGCTGGCCGCCAACAACATCACGCTGGGCACCTACCGCCACATCACAGCACCCGAGTGCCGTCAGTTTCTGTTGCGCCAGGCATTTGAAGAGGCCATTCACACCCACGCCTACCAATACATCGTGGAGTCCCTGGGTCTGGATGAGAGCGAGATTTTCAACGCCTACAACGAAATCAAATCCATCCGCGACAAGGACGAGTTCCTGATCCCATTCATCAATGTGATCATGGATCCCAACTTCAAGACCGGCACTCTGGAAACAGATCAGACCTTGCTCAAGTCACTGATCGTGTTTGCGTGCCTGATGGAAGGTCTGTTCTTCTATGTTGGTTTCACTCAGATCCTGGCTCTGGGCCGCCAAAACAAGATGACCGGTGCAGCCGAACAGTACCAGTACATCCTGCGCGACGAATCCATGCACTGCAACTTCGGCATTGACCTGATCAACACCGTCAAACACGAAAACCCACAGCTGTGGACCGCCGATTTCAAGGCTGAGATCAAGGAACTCTTCCTCAAAGCAGTTGAACTCGAATACCGGTATGCTGAAGACACCATGCCCCGTGGCGTGCTGGGCATGAACGCCTCCATGTTCAAAGGCTACCTTCGCTATATCGCCAACCGCCGTGCCACTCAGATCGGTTTGGAGGCTCTCTTCCCGAACGAAGAGAACCCCTTCCCCTGGATGAGCGAGATGATTGACCTGAAAAAAGAACGCAACTTCTTTGAAACACGGGTCATCGAGTATCAAACCGGTGGCGCCTTGTCTTGGGATTGATTTTCTGAACAACCCTCCAATGTCCCCTTTTTTCAAGCCACATTTCTCCTTGCCTTCGGGTCATGGGGGGTGTGGCTTTTCTGTGTTCATGGTGTTGAGGTCAACTTCAGCGCCATGGATCGCTTTGTGCAATCCAACAAGCACCAAGCGTTCCCTTTCCGTTGAGTTCTCAACTTGATCAAGGAGAAAATCATGGCAACTGCAAAAAAAG
>CANHUM010000075.1 GCA_947463845.1 Comamonadaceae bacterium | reverse complement strand
TGGACCCGCTCAAGTACCTGAGCCTGGGCATGAACCCCGAGTGGCTGCGCTACTACCTGGCGGCCAAACTCTCGGCCCGCAACGAAGACATCGACTTCAACGCCGAAGACTTCATGGCGCGGGTCAACAGCGATTTGATCGGCAAGTTTGTGAACATCGCTTCGCGCTCGGCCGGTTTCATCACCAAGCGCTTTGGCGGCCAATTGGGCCAGGTGAGTGCCGACGGTCAAGCCTTGCTCTCGGCCTTGCAAGCCGCCACGCCGAGCATCGCCGCGTTCTACGACCAGCGCGAATACGCCAAAGCCCTGCGCGAAATCATGCTGCTGACCGACAAGGTCAACAGCTATGTGGACCAAAACAAACCCTGGGACCTGGCCAAACAAGAAGGCCAAGACGCCCGCCTGCACGACGTGTGCACCACCTGCATCCAAGCGTTCCGCCTGCTGAGTCTGCAGCTCAAACCTGTGCTGCCTTCTTTGGCGACCCAGGTCGAGGCCTTCTTGAACGTGGCGCCTTTCACCATGAACCAAGCGCAACAGCTGCTGGGCGTGGGCCACACCATCAACGCCTACCAACACCTGATGCAACGCGTGACGCCCGAGCAGCTTGACGCTTTGTTCGAGCCCCCGGCCGTGGTCGAAGAAAAAGTGACGCCCGGTGGCGAAGAGATCGCCCCCACCATCAGCATCGACGACTTCGCCAAGGTGGACCTGCGCATCGCGAAAATAATGAACTGCGAAGCGGTGGAAGGCTCGACGAAATTGCTGCGCCTCACACTCGACGTGGGCGAAGGCAAAACGCGCAACGTCTTCTCTGGCGTGGCCAGCATGTACAAGCCCGAAGACCTGATCGGCCAGCTCACCGTGGTGGTCGCCAACCTCGCGCCGCGCAAAATGAAGTTTGGTATCTCCGAGGGCATGGTGCTGGCCGCCAGCCACGCCGACGATAAAACGGACGCCGGTATATACGTGCTGCACCCTTGGCCTGGTGCACAGCCGGGCATGCGCATCCACTGAAAGCAGCCCGGTTAAGCCCCAGGCACCCGAGGAGTAATATCCCAGACATGTTTTCTGGTTTACCGCCTCTTGCTCCTTTTCGCCCCCGCCTGCTGCAAGACCTGCGGGGCTACACCCGGCAAAAATTCGCGCTCGATTTGGGCGCCGGTGCCACGGTAGGGATCGTGGCCTTGCCCTTGGCCATGGCCTTTGCGATTGCCAGTGGACTCCAACCCGAAGCCGGTTTGTGGACAGCCATCATCGCGGGTTTTTTGATTTCGGCCTTGGGCGGTACCTCGGTGCAAATCGGTGGGCCGGCAGGCGCCTTCATCGTCATCGTCTACGGCATCGTCGAGCGCTACGGCTTGGCCAACCTGCTCATTTCCACCGTCAGCGCGGGCATCCTGCTGTTTTTGCTGGGCTGGTTGCGCTTGGGCTCGTTGGTACGCTACGTGCCAGTGAGTGTGGTGATTGGATTTACCAACGGCATTGCCGTGCTCATTGGTTTGTCGCAGCTGCGTGATGCCATGGGCCTGCAGGTCGAGAAAATGCCTGCCGACTTCTTCAACCAGATCGGCACGCTCTCGAAAGCCATGGGCAGCTTCAACCCCTACGCCTTTGGCTTGGCCATGATGTGTGTGCTGGGCCTGTTCATTTGGCCGCGCCTGTGGGCCGTGGACTCGCTGTTTCGCCGCCAACTCGACAACATGCCCAACATCAGTGCGCTCAAAGCCACCTCCCGTGTACCGGCGCCGGTGATCGCCTTGGTCACTCTATCGCTGCTGGCGTGGGCCTTGAACCTGCCGGTGGAAACCATCGGAACACGCTTCGGCGGCATCCCCCAAAATTTGCCTGTGTTTGAGCTGCCCGCCTTCTCCTGGGAGACCGCCAAGCTCTTGGTGGTGCCGACCTTGACCATCGCCCTGCTGGGCGCGATCGAATCGCTCTTGTGTGCCCGGGTGGCCGACCAACTCAGCGATACACCCAAACACGACCCGAACCAAGAGCTCATGGCCCAAGGCATCGCCAACACCGTGGTGCCTTTTTTTGGCGGCATGCCCGCGACCGGCACCATCGCGCGAACGGTGACCAACATCCGCGCCGGGGCGGTGTCACCCATCGCCGGTATCGTGCACGCTGGAACCTTGGCCGCCGTGGTCTTACTGGCCGCGCCCTTGGCCATGCACATCCCTTTGGCGGTACTGGCAGGGGTCTTGTTGTTCGTGGCCTGGAACATGGGCGAGTGGCGCGAGTTTGCGCGCCTCAAACAGTTCACCAACCACTACCGCTTGATGATGGTCTCGACGTTTGCGGTGACCATCGTGTTCGACCTCACTTTGGCGTTGGAACTGGGCTTGGTCTTGGCCGTTGTCTTGTTCGTACGCCGCCAAAGCGCCTTGTTCACCGCGGACATCCTTGCCCAGACGGACCAGCATCTTGAAGGCCGTTTGTATGGCACGCTGTTTTTTGGCGCCGTGGCCAAACTCGATGCGTTGCAACGCGCAGCCGATACAGCCGCTCCCGGCTTGGTGATGCGCCTGGACGTGCATCAGCTCATTTCTTTGGACACCACCGGGTTGGACGCTTTGGAGCAGATTCAGCGCAGCCTGAGCAAACGCCATGGTCGCTTGGTGTTGTGCGGGCTCAACCCCCAACCCCGTTCCTTGGTGGAGCGCAGCGGCTTCGCCCAGCAAATCGGCCTGGAGAACTGAGCCATATCGCCGCTGACACCTTAAAATGTCCTCTTTTTGATCAGGTCTGCCATGTTCCCTTTTGCCCGTCCGCACTACGCCTCTGACACCACGCAGTTCTTGGAGCGCCTCAAAACCGAGCGCCCCTCACTCGAGTCGGAGCAGCGCCAAGGCCGCGCCTTGTTGTGGGAAACAGGCATGGACGCCCAGTTTCAAGCCGAGGCCAACGCTGCACGTGTGCCCCAGCAGCCCTATGTTTATCAAACCAAGGCTTGAGTAGGCCTGTCTTCGGCATGAGCCAGGTGATCTCTGAACTTGATCCCGCCCCTGAAGGGTTGGACGCGACCTTGCCCGTTGTGGTCGACAACGTGGCCGTTGCCCGCCTGTACGGTGAGCCGTTGTTCTCGATGCCTCGGGATTTGTACATCCCGCCCGACGCTCTGGAAGTTTTTCTCGAGGCCTTTGAAGGCCCGCTGGATTTGCTGCTTTACCTGATCCGCAAGCAAAACTTCAACATCCTCGATATCCCCATGGCGGCTGTCACGCGCCAGTACCTGAGCTATGTCGACGAAATTCGCCAGCGCAACCTGGAGCTGGCCGCCGAATATTTGCTGATGGCGGCGATGCTGATCGAGATCAAATCACGCATGCTTTTGCCCCCAAAGCGTGCTGCCGAAGGCGAAGAGGCCGAAGACCCGCGTGCCGAACTGGTGCGCCGCCTGCTGGAGTACGAGCAAATGAAGCTTGCCTCCATGCAACTGAACACGATCCCCCAGTACGGACGTGATTTTTTGCAGGCTCAGGTCTTCATCGAGCAAAGCCTGCAACCCCGCTTTCCGGATGTCAGCATGGACGAGCTGCAGGCCGCCTGGCGCGACATCCTCAAACGGGCGAACCTGGTGCAGCACCACAAGATCAGCCGCGAAGAGCTCAGCGTGCGCGAGCACATGAGCATCGTGCTCAAGCACCTGCAAGGCCGAAAGTTTGTCGAATTCGAAAATCTGTTTGACCCTGCCTTGGGCACGCCCGTGCTTGTGGTCACTTTCATCGCGCTGTTAGAGTTGGCCAAAGAAACCCTCATCGAGATCACTCAGGCGGAAGCGTTTGCTCCCATTTACGTCCGATTGGCCTACACCCCTCAGTAAGGGTGTGTCCTTCATTGGTGAACCAAGCCTCGCACATGAACACCTCTACCGTGACCCCTTATGGCACTCTGCCGCCCGCTTCGCCTGTGGCTGCACGCAAGCCCATCAGCTTGCCGCGTCTGAACGAAATGCGCGAGCGTGGTGAAAAAATCACCATGCTCACCGCCTATGACGCCACCTTCGCGGCGGTTGCAGATGCAGCAGGTGTGGAGTGCATTTTGGTAGGGGATTCGCTGGGCATGGTGTGCCAAGGTCTGCCCAGCACAGTGGGCGTGACACTGGACACCATGCGCTACCACACCGAAAGCGTTGCGCGTGGTGTTCGACGTGTGCAAGGCACCAGCTGGATCATCGGAGACCTGCCCTTTGGGACTTACCAGGAGTCACGCGAACAAGCGCTGCGCAGCGCCACTGTCCTGATGCAGGCCGGTGCCCACATGGTCAAACTCGAAGGCGGTGGCTGGACGACCGAGACCGTGCGTTTTCTGGTGGAACGCGGCATTCCGGTCTGCGCCCACCTTGGGCTCACGCCCCAAACAGTGCATGCTTTGGGTGGCTACCGCGTTCAAGGCCGTGGTGACTCGGCCGACAGGCTTCGCCAGGAGGCGCTCGCTTTGCAAGACGCGGGGGCCAGCATGCTGGTGCTGGAGATGGTCCCTGCGGCCCTTTCGGCCGAGCTCACGCGGGCTTTGCCACGCTGCCACACCATTGGCATTGGGGCAGGCCATGGCACGGCAGGCCAAGTCCTGGTCATGCACGACATGCTGGGCGTGAATTTGGGCAAAAACCCGAAATTTGTACGCAACTTCATGACCGGCCAAAACAGCGTGCTCGATGCCATGAGCGCTTATGTCCGCGCCGTCAAAGACGGCAGCTTCCCCGATAACGCATTGCATGCCTGGTAAGGGTATCTTTTCCCATGCTCATCGCCCGATCGATTGCTGAATTGCGCCAGCATCTGGCCCACAGCCAACGTCCTGCCTTTGTCCCCACCATGGGCAACCTGCATGCAGGACACATCCAGCTGATCGAGCGGGCGCGACCCTTGGGTGACTGTACGGTGGCCAGCATTTTTGTGAACCGTCTGCAATTTTTGCCGCATGAGGACTTTGACAGCTACCCCCGCACCTGGGAGGCCGACTGCGCCAAACTTCAGGCTGCCGGATGCAATCTGGTGTTCGCGCCGCGCGAAACCGACCTTTACCCTGAACCGCAAACCGTCAAGGTGCATGCCGATCCGGCTTTGGGCAGCATCCTGGAAGGTGAATTTCGCCCAGGATTTTTCACGGGCGTGTCCACCGTGGTCATGAAATTGTTCACCAGTGTGTTTACAGGCAAAGCGCAAGGCGTGGCCGTTTTTGGCAAGAAAGACTATCAGCAACTCATGGTGATTCGCCAGATGGTGCGCCAGTTCGCCCTGCCCATCGAGGTCGTGGGCGTGGACACCTGTCGTGCCGAAGACGGCCTGGCGCTGAGCTCTCGCAATGGTTACCTGAGCGAGAGCGAGCGAACGGAAGCTTTGCACCTGAGCTTGGCCCTGCGCGCCTTGGGACGTGACGCTTTGGCCGCTGCCGATGCCTTGGCAACGCAGCTGCCCAGCCTGGAGGTCCGGGCCATGGACGGGCTGCGCCAGCGAGGCTGGCAGCCCGACTACCTGACGGTACGCCGCCGACACGACCTGCAAGCGCCGCAAGCGGGTGACCCTTTGGTGGTCCTCGGTGCCGCCAAGCTGGGATCGACGCGACTGATCGATAACTTCGAAATTTGAAATCCGGCCATACCTGTGCTCAGTGGCTGCGACCGCTTCTGAACATGCCGTGGGTTTTTCGGTTCAACACACCTTGTGCTGCCAACTTGTTCATGGACGGACTGGCATGGGCATGTGTGATGGCCATGCCCAAGGCATCGGCGGCGTCTTGCCGAGGCACCACAGGTAACTGCAGCAAGCGCTTGACCATCTCCTGAATCTGCGACTTGGCAGCCCGGCCATGGCCCGTGACCGATTGCTTCATCTGCAAAGCGGTGTACTCGGCCACAGGCAAGCCACAAGACACCAAGGCCGTGACACAGCATCCACGGGCCTGCCCCAGCAGCAAAGTCGCTTGGGGATTGACGTTAACGAACACAATTTCGACCGAGGCCACATCAGGCTGATAACGCTCGGAGATTTCTCGGATACCGTCGTAAATGACCTTGAGCCGCGCGGGCAAGTTGCCCATGTCTTCGCGGGTGGTCTGGATCACACCACTGGCCACATAAGTCAACCGGGACCCGGTGATGTCAATCACGCCAAAACCTGTTGTCTGCAGGCCCGGATCAATGCCCAGGATGCGCAAGGTGGGAGAAGCCGATGAGGTGAAGGTCATGGCAATGCGACGTCGTTCATGCGGGCCATGATGGTCTCTGCGCGCTGGGCCAGATAAGGGGACTGCGGCAATTTTTCAAAGTAACGCGGACGCGGCAGCATCACCGCCAGCCGTGCGGACTCCCAGGCGTTCAGTTGGAGCGCACTTTTGCGAAAGTAATGCCGCGCTGCTGCCTCGATACCAAAAACACCTTCGCCCCATTCCACATGGTTGAGGTAAATCTCCAGGATGCGGCGCTTGCTCAAGAACGTCTCCAGACCCATGGTGATGAGGGCCTCCTGAGCCTTGCGAACCAAGGTGCGTTCACCGGATAAAAACAGGTTTTTGGCCAGTTGCTGGGTGATGGTCGAGCCCCCCACGATCTTCACTGTGACGGGCTTGTCGGGCTGCCGCTGGGCCCGTTTTTCGGCCTGCACTTTGGCCTTGGCATTTTTCTCCCAGGCGCTTTCCACCGATTGCCACCAGATACCCTGGTGCTGCGTGAATGCCGCATCTTCAGAAGCGAGCACCGCACGCTGCAGCTTGGTGCTGATGGCTTGGATGGCGACATGCTCTTGGCGCCAGGGCAATTGGCCGTCGCGGGTCACGATTTGCCAAACCTGGGAACGCTGAAAACTGGTGGATTCAGGCATGACCCAAAGCATGCCCACAATGCGCAAGGCGAAAAAGAGTTGCAGACCCAAACCAGCCAACAACAAGAGCATCAACCAACGTCCGAATGCGCGCATGGCTCAGGCTCTTCCCATGAAATCAGGCAGACAGATCCTGCGGACTGTCGCTCAAATCCACCGCGATGGTCACCGGACCTGCAGGCAGGTTGTCATCCTCCTCCGGGTCTTCGGTTGGCGCGCCAAGGCCTTCAACATCCAGCTGTGCCATCACGGTGCCACGCACATCCAGCGCCATCAAATCGATGTCGGCCAACTTGACGCGCACGCGTGCACCGCGAGGCAAGTTGTTGGCGCCCATGACACTGAACATCAGCGGCAGGCTGTCAGCTCGCACCAACCAAGTGCCACCGCCCATTTCCTTGACCAGGCTGGCATCCAGTTCCTCGATGCTTTGCTGCTGCACATGGCGCAGCGTCCAGTAACGCTCCATGCTCGACTGCACGCTGTTGTAGGCGCTGTAGGCGGCATCAAAGCCACTGATGATGGAAAACAACTCGGCATCTTTGGGCTTGAACGGGGCGGTCAGCGCGGCTGTGGCTCCGTGGCGGGCGCACGCAATGATTTGCCACTGGTTGACGAGGTCGGTGTAGCGACGCAGCGGAGAAGTGCTCCACGCGTAGCTGGGCACGCCAATGCCAGCGTGAGGCAACGCCTTGGTGCCCATGCGCACCTTCACGCCGGGTGCCAGACTGGCCTGGCTGCGGTAAATGCCGGGCACACCCAGCTGGGCCATCCACTGACCCCAAGTGCTGTTGGCCAAAATCATGGCCTCAGCAACGATCAAGTCGAGGGGCGCTCCGCGATGTCGAACACTGATTTGAACGATTTCGTGGCCCTCGGGCGGTGCATCTGAGTTGGGGCGCAACAATCGAAAGTTGTAGTCGGGTCTGTTGAAGGTTTCGGGTTTGCCGCGAACCACTTCACGCCCAGCTTTCAGATGCTGTGCTAAGCG
>CANHUM010000074.1 GCA_947463845.1 Comamonadaceae bacterium | reverse complement strand
GCATCGCCAGGCAGCACCGCCTCGACCGACACGGCCTCCACCACCAAGGCCTTGCCCTGCATCAAAAAAGCAAAGCGCTGGCGATACGCCGCCTCAAAACCCGCCACCAACTGGGCCTGATCGCCCCAAGGCACGACCAGCGCCGAGTCGGTGCCTTCATAGCGCAAATGAGCGCGTTGGCGCAGCTCGATGCGGTCGGCACCGCCGGCATCCACGCCCATTTGCGCCAGCAAGGCTTGGCGCGAGGTCTCGCCCAAGGCCTGCAAGCGCTCGGCCATCCAAGGCATGGCGGCGGCATCCAAGCGCCGCTCAATCGATTCTTCGCGCATCACGTTCTGGTCGGCCAAGCCCATGCCATAGGCCGACAGCACACCCGCCAGCGGGTGCACCAGCACCTGCGACATGCCCAAGGCGTCGGCCACCAAGCAGGCATGCTGTCCGCCCGCACCGCCAAAGCACTGCAAGGTGTAGCGCGTCACGTCATAGCCCCGCGCCACCGAAATTTTCTTGATCGCGTTGGCCATCTGCTGCACCGCGATCTGGATGAAGCCATGCGCCACATCTTCGGCAGCGCGGCCTGTTTGCTCGGCCAGTTTCCGAAAATGCGCACGCACCACCACGTCATCCAAGGGCTGGTTCGCCTCCGGCCCGAACACCGAGGGGAAAAACTTGGGTTGAACCTTGCCCACCATCACATTGGCATCGGTCACGGCCAGCGGACCGCCACGGCGGTAGCTGGCGGGTCCTGGATTGGCCCCGGCGCTTTGCGGGCCGACGCGAAACCGCGCACCGTCATAGGCCAGCAACGAACCACCACCTGCAGCCACGGTGTGGATGCTCATCATGGGCGCGCGCATGCGCACCCCCGCCACCTGGGTTTCGAACTCACGCTCGAACTGCCCGGCAAAGTGCGACACATCGGTGGACGTACCGCCCATGTCAAAGCCAATCACCTTGTCGTGTCCGGCCAACTGCGCCGTGCGGGCCATGCCCACGATACCGCCCGCCGGGCCGCTCAAAATCGCATCTTTGCCCGCAAACACCTGCGCGTCAGTCAAGCCGCCTGAGGACTGCATGAACATCAGTTTCACGCCCGGCATTTCACTGGCCACCTGGTCCACATAGCGGCGCAAGATGGGCGATAAATAGGCGTCGACCACCGTGGTATCGCCCCGGCTGACCAGCTTCATCATCGGACTGGTCTGGTGCGAAGTACTGACCTGTGTGAAGCCCACTTCACGCGCCAAGCGAGCCGCGGCCTGCTCATGCGCGGTGTGCCGCCAGCCGTGCATGAAGACCACCGCCACCGAGCGCACGCCTTGCGCAAAACTGTTCGTCAATTGGGCGCGCAAATGCGCTTCGTCCAAAGGCTGCAAAACCTCGCCATCGACTGCCACGCGCTCTTGGACTTCAACCACCGCGCTGTACAGCAGCTCAGGCAGCACGATCTGGCGGTCAAACAAACGCGGGCGGTTTTGGTAGGCAATGCGCAATGCTTCGCCAAAGCCCTGTGTGGTCACCAGCAGCGTGGCCTCGCCTTTGCGCTCCAGCAGTGCATTGGTGGCCACGGTGGTGCCCATCTTCACGCATTCGACCAGCTTGGGTGTGACCGGCTCGCCCGCTTGCAGGCCGAGCAAATGGCGAATGCCCGCCACCGCCGCATCACGGTATTGCTCGGGGTTTTCGCTCAGCAGTTTGTGCGTGACCAACATGCCGTCAGGCCGCTTGCCCACCACGTCGGTGAAGGTGCCGCCGCGGTCGATCCAGAATTGCCAGCGTGGTTGGCCAGAGAAAGTGCGCATGGAATCGGTCATAGATCGCTGGAAAGAAGAGATCACAAAGAAGCTGCCGCACGCGCCGCCTGGTCGTACATGCCTGACAGCACACGCAGCAACCTGGCCAGCTCGCCAATGTCGCGGTTCAGGCCGTCGTCTGCCTTCAGGGCATCGATCAGACAGCTTTCGCGGATTTCACGGTAGCGCTGCACGTAAGCACGGCCTTCGTCAGTCGCCGCATAAGTCACATCTTTGCCATTTTTTTGCGACACCACCACGCCCAGGCCTTGCAGCTTTTTCAGGGCGTAATTCACCAAATGCGTATCTTCGATATTCATGATGAAACAAATGTCGGCCAGACGCTTGTCACGGGCGCGGTGCGTGACGTGGTGCAGCACCAGCACATCGAGCGGTGTCAAATCTTTCAGCCCGGCCGCGGCCATGCAATGGATGATCCAGCGGTGAAACGCATTGCCTGCCACGATCAGGCCGAATTCGAACTCGCTCATCTCAGCGCTGTCGGGCGAGACCAGATGGGCCGAGGAGACGATGGGACTGGCAGCAGAGACACTCAGAGATTTTTTGCGCGGCATAGATGACGTCAAGGCCTTGAAGTTGAGAAAGTCTATGCCTGATACCGACAATTTGCCAACAATTTGTTGACGTTAAGGGAAAACACTGATCACAGATTGCCGCCGTCATGCCTACAGTGGGTTCCTGACAGATGCACCCGATGCACGCACAGCGCGGGCACCTTTCCTGCACTGCCCAGTGAACCCTTCATTCCATCTTTCACAGGAGTTCCCATGCAACGTCGCGCCCTTCACCTCAGCCTGCTGGCTGGCCTGCTCGCTGTTTCCGGTTTTGTCTCGGCCCAGACCCGATGGGATCTGCCTGCCGCTTATCCTGCCACCAACTTCCATTCGGTCAACATGACCCAGTTTGCGGCTGATGTGGACAAGGCCACCGGGGGCAAACTGAGAATCACGGTGCATGCCAACGCCTCCCTGTTTAAGGCCCCGGAAATCAAGCGTGCAGTTCAAGGCGGTCAGGCACAGCTGGGCGAGATCTTGCTGGTCAACTTCCAAAATGAATGGCAACCCTTTGGGGTGGATGGCCTGCCCTTTTTGGCCGACAGCTACGACGAAGCCATGAAGCTCTACAGAGCCCAAAAACCTCTGCTGGAAAAGAAGCTTGCCGAACAAGGCATGATGTTGTTGTACTCGGTGGCCTGGCCACCACAAGGCATTTACAGCAAAAGGCCGATCAACAGCGTCGCCGATTTGAAAGGGATCAAGTGGCGTGCCTACAGCCCCACCACCGCCAGGATCGCTGAACTGATCGGCGCACAACCTGTGACCGTGCAGGCGGCCGAATTCTCGCAGGCCTTGGCCACAGGCGTGGTCGAGTCGACCATGACTTCGGGCGCTACGGGCGTGGACAGCAAGCTGTTCGAGCACCTCAAGTTCTACTACGACGTGCAAGCCTGGCTGCCCAAAAATGCGGTGATCGCCAACAGGAAGGCCTTTGACGCTCTGGACAAGCCTACCCAAGATGCTTTGCTCAAAGCCGCTGCCGATGCCGAAATCCGAGGTTGGGCAGAGTCACGCAAAGTGAACACCAGCACCCTGGAAGTCCTCAAGGCCAACGGCATGACCATTGCACCGCCTTCTGCCCAACTCAAGGCTGACATGAAAAAGGTGGGCGACACCATCATGAAGGAGTGGCTCGACAGGTCGGGCGCTGAAGGCAAGGCCATCGTGGACGCCTTCAACCGCTGACCCGATGCGCCGCCTGTTGAACGCCCTTTATGCCAGCACCGCCACCTTGGCGGCGCTGTGCATGTGTGGCTTGCTCTTCATGGTGCTGTTGTCCATCGTCAGTCGCCAACTCCACTTTCATGTTCCCGGCACAGACGCCTATGCTGGCTACCTGATGGCCGGGGCTGGCTTTCTGGCGCTGGCCCATACCCTGAAGCGGGGTGAACACATCCGCGTCACCCTGGTCCTGGGCTTGTTCAAGGGCCAAGCCCGCCGAGGGGTGGAAGTTTTCAGCCTGGTGCTGGCCAGTGCCCTGGCCGGTTTGTTTGCCTTCTACAGCTGCAGGCTCGTTTGGCAATCCATCGAGTTTCACGACATTTCCACCGGCAATGACGCCACCCCCCTGTGGATTCCGCAGTTGGTCATGGCCCTGGGCACCGTGATTTTTGCGCTGGCCTTTGTGGATGAGCTGTTGCTGGAAATCAGGGGAAAAAGGGCAGCCCCTGAAAGCGGCGAGATGCTGCGCAACGAATGAACGGCCATGAATGACTTGATGATCACAGGGCTGCTGGTCCTGACTTTGTTTCTGATTTTGGGCAGTGGCGTGTGGATTGGCCTCACGCTTTCGGGCGTGGCGTGGGTGGGCATGCAAATGTTTTCCGCCAGACCTGCCGGGGACGCTATGGCCGTGACGATCTGGGGCTCGGCATCGAGCTGGACGCTCACCGCCCTGCCCCTGTTCATCTGGATGGGTGAGATTCTGTTTCGCACACGCCTTAGTCAGGATATGTTCAAAGGCCTGGCGCCCTGGATGCAGGCCCTGCCCGGACGCTTGCTGCACACCAATGTGGTGGGCTGTGCCATTTTTGCGGCCGTGTCTGGCTCGAGCGCGGCCACCTGCGCCACGATCGGCAAGATGACACTGCCCGAACTGAAAAAACGCGGCTACCCCCAAGACATGGTGATTGGCACCTTGTCCGGATCCGGCACCCTGGGTCTGTTGATCCCGCCGTCCATCATCATGATCGTTTACGGCGTCGCAGCCGATGTGTCGATTGCCCAGCTCTTCATCGCCGGCGTCTTGCCAGGACTCTTGTTGGCCGTACTTTTCTCGGGCTACATCGTTGTCTGGTCGCTGCGGCATCCGGACCAAATCCCGCCGCGAGACGCACCCATGAGTTTCATGCAGAAATTGCAGGCTTCCAGCAGCCTGATCCCAGTGGTCCTGTTGATTGCCGCAGTACTGGGCTCCATTTACACCGGTTTGGCCACCGCCACCGAAGCGGCGGCAGTGGGCGTGGTCGGGGCTTTGGTGCTGTCGGCCTTACAGGGCACCATGAGCTGGGCGGTGTTCAAGGACGCCTTGATGGGAGCCACACGCCTGTACTGCATGATCGCCCTGATCCTGGCAGGCGCCGCCTTCCTGACCTTGTCCATGGGCTACATCGGTCTGCCTCGCCATTTGGCGGAATGGATTGGCGGTCTGGGCCTGAGCCCGTTTGCGCTGATCATGTCGCTGATGGTTTTTTTCATTCTACTGGGTTGTTTTCTGGACGGCATCTCCATGGTGGTGCTGACCATGGGCGTGTTGATGCCCACAATCCAGAAAGCGGGCATCGATCCGATCTGGTTTGGCATCTTTATCGTGTTTGTGGTGGAGATGGCGCAAATCACCCCGCCGGTGGGCTTCAACCTGTTTGTGCTGCAAGGCATGACCGGTAAACAACTGCCCTACATCGCCCGCGTCTCCATGCCCATGTTCTTCCTGATGGTCGGCGCCGTGCTGCTGATTTATTTTGTGCCCAGCATCGTGACTTGGTTGCCCACTCAGATGAAACTCTGACCGTCAGGCTTGATTCATCCCCTATGATTCAACCCGTCCCCAGAGGACGGGTTGTTCGTTTGGGACGATAAGGAATACTGTGTTCAAGAATGTGATGGTTTACCGCATCGGCGAGGGCTTTGCGCCCACACTGGCCGATGTACAAGCGGCGCTGGAGCCGATGCAATTTGTGGAATGTGGCGCCAGCCAGGACAAGTCGATTGGCTGGGTACCCCCTCGGGGTGAGGCTCATGGCCCCCTGGTTGAATCCGTGGCTGGTCAGTGGATCATGAAGCTCATGATCGAATCCAAAGCCGTGCCCGGCAACGTGGTGCGACGCAAGGCCGACGAACGCATCGCCGAAATCGAAGCGGCCACGGGCCGCAGACCCGGCAAAAAAGAAAAACGCGACCTGATGGACGACGTGCTGCTGTCGCTGCTGCCTCAGGCTTTTGCCCGTCAATCCACCGTGCTGGTGTGGATCGACCTGGACAAGCGCCGCCTGGTGCTGAACGCGGGCAGCCAAGGCAAGGCTGACGAAGTGATGTCGGCGCTGATGAAGGTGATGGGTGGCCTGTCGGTGTCCTTGATCCAGACCGAGACTTCGCCCCAGGCGGCGATGACGCAATGGCTGTTGGCACCCACAAGCGATGAATGGCCCGCCGACTTGTCCGTTGAGCGCGAAACCGTGCTCAAGTCCAGCGGAGAAGACGCAGCCAGTGTGCGCTTCACCCGCCACCACCTGGCCAATGACGATGTGCGCAAACACGTCCTCGAAGGCAAGCTGCCTACCCAACTGGCCCTCAGCTGGGATGGCCGCGTAGCCTTTGTGCTGACCGACACCCTGCAACTGAAAAAAGTCCAGTACCTTGACGGTGTGATGGACGAATCAGGCACCGATAAAAACGAAGACCGCTTTGACGCTGACGTGGCTCTGTCCACCGGCTTGCTAGGGCCACTGATCGACAGCCTGATCGAAGCCCTGGGTGGCGAGATGACGCTGGGCGCTGCGGCAGAAGACGCTCAAGGCGCCCCGTTCTAAATCAGAAAAGCCGCACCTGAAAGGACCCACGCCATGCACACGGTGATCGCCATTTGCCTGGGCGCTTGTGTGGGGGCGCTCTCGCGCTGGCAGCTGGGCCTGTGGCTCAACCCCACCCATGTCAGTGCCGGTCTGTTACCTTGGGGGACGCTCGCGGCCAACCTGATCGGCGGTTATCTGGTGGGCGTGTGCGTGGGTGTCTTCCAGCAGCTGCCCGACCTCGACCCGGTCTGGCGCTTGGCGCTGGTCACGGGTTTTTTGGGCGCGTTGACCACGTTTTCCAGCTTTTCGGCCGAAGTGGTGGCCATGCTGCAACAAGGTCGTTGGGCGCTCGCGATCGGCACGGCATCGCTGCACCTGTTCGGATCACTCGCCCTCACGCTGCTGGGGCTCAAGACGGTAGGTCTGCTGTGGGTGCGATGAGCGCTTAACCACCACCGCGCTGCATGTACAGATCAAAACGCTTCATGAAGGTGTAGCGCTGATCGGCATCCAGCCCCTCCATCGCAAAATTCACCCGCAATACCGGCATGCGCATGAGCGCGATGACGCGGGGCGGCATGACATGCCAGTGCAGACACAAGCGGCCGGGTCCAATGGTGGCCATGGCTGTGCTGCCAGATTGTTGCCAAGGGCAGTCGCCCATGGCGGAGGGCAACCAGCCCAGCCATTCGGCCTCGGTACAGCCCATGTCGCGCTGAAATTCTTCGGCGTAACTCGATTGCATGCCTTGGCTCAGCCCCCTGCCACGGGCGGCCAGATGGCCAGCACATCACCATCGACCAAGGTGGTGGTGTCCCGATCTTCGGGCTTGATGTATTTGCCGTTGACCAGTACCAAATGCACGAGTTTTGGCGGCATGCCAAAGGGCTCGATGATCTGGTTGATGGGGGTGTCCTGCGCCACATCCAGCACGACCTGGTTGCTGCGCCGGGCCTCGGCAGGCAAGTAGTCGGTCAGCGTGGCAAACAGTTTGAAAGTGATGTTCATGCGCAGATTGTCACTTCATCGGCGGCGTGCATCCTGCGCACCACTCCATCGCCCCTGGCCCTGTGCGCAATCCAGGTAGGCATCCATCAGTTGGGTGGGGTCGTGCAGCAAGCGGTCTTTCCAGTCACCCAGGTGCACCTGGCCTTCGACCAGGCCACGCATCACGCCCACATGTTCGGTCCAGCCCACGCTGTTGCAGCCGATCATCACATCGTCCTTGAACTGCAGGCTCAGGTGGCGGCCCGCAGCCTTGTCGGTCAACACGGCCGATTGGCCACCGGCCACACCTTCCCAGTTGCCGAAACTGGTGGAGATCAAACCCAATGTGTCGAGCACGTTGATTTGCGTGACGCCCTTGAGCACAGCCTTTTGGCCCAGCATGTTGAGCGCGGCAACACGGGCCTGCTCAGCCGCGTTGGGCTGGATGGCGCTCACAATCGTTTTGCCGCTGACCATGTCAAACGCTTCGGCGCAG
>CANHUM010000073.1 GCA_947463845.1 Comamonadaceae bacterium | reverse complement strand
CGGTACTCCGAAAACCTGCACGGCAGCAATTTTGGGATGGCGAAACAAAAACTCTTCGATCTCACGCGGATAAATGTTCTCGCCACCGCGAATCACCATGTCCTTGAGGCGACCCACAATGTTGCAGTAACCCTCTGTGTCCATGGTGGCCAGATCGCCCGTGTGCATCCAGCCGTCCTGGATGGCGTCTGCCGTGCGCTCGGGATCGTCCCAGTAACCCTGCATCACCGAATAACCCCGGGTGCACAGTTCACCCGTGTGACCAACGGGCACAGTCTGGCCCTGCGGGTCCACAATGCGCACCTCCAAGTGAGGCAATACGCGCCCCACGGTGGTGACGCGCTTGTCGAGTGGATCATCGGTGGCACTTTGGAAGCTGACAGGGCTGGTCTCCGTCATGCCATAGGCAATGGTCACCTCACGCATGTGCATGAGCGACTGAACCCGCCGCATCACTTCGATCGGACAAGGCGCACCCGCCATGATGCCGGTGCGCAAGGTGCGCAAATCGAAGCGTGAAAATTCGGGGTGATCGAGTTCGGCAATGAACATGGTCGGTACACCGTGCAAGGCCGTGCAGCGTTCGGCTTGGACAGCAGACAGGGTCTCCACCGGGTCAAACCCCTCACCCGGAAATACCATGGCAGCGCCCACCGAAGTGCAGGCCAGCACCGACAACACCATACCAAAGCAGTGGTAGAGCGGGACCGGAATGCAAAGGCGGTCCTGTTCAGTCAAGCGCATGCAGTCCGCTACCGAAATGGCGTTGTTCACGATGTTGTGGTGCGTGAGCGTGGCCCCTTTGGGAGCCCCCGTGGTGCCGCTGGTGAACTGAATGTTGATCGGTTGGTGGGCGTTCAAACCTTGTTCAGAGGGGAGGTCTTGGTGACCTTGCGCCATCAGTGTCGACCAGTCGAGCATATCGACATGACCTCCTGGACCCAAACGGATAACGTGCTTCAAAGCGGGCAGTTGGGTCTCTGTGGCGCCAAAGCCTAACTGCACCAGCATGTCCAGGTACTGACTGGTCTTGAAACGGTGGGCACTGACCAGGACCGACACGCTGGCCTTGTTGAGCGCGTATGCCAACTCGGCAACCCGGTAAGCAGGATTGATATTGACCAAGATCGCACCCAGTCGTGCGGTCGCAAATTGGGTGATCAACCACTCTGAGCGGTTGGGCGACCAGATGCCCACCCTGTCGCCTTGTTGCACTCCCAACGCATGCAGGGCTGCTGCTGCGGCATTGACCTTGCGGCCAAATTCGGTCCAACTCCAGCGGATGCCCTCCGCACAAAAAACAGCCGCATCACGGTCCGGCCAGCGCTGCACGGCACTGGCCAGCAATTCGTGCACACAAGCATCGCTCAAAGCTTGATCGTCATGGCCCCGAACGTGGGACAGACCTGAGAACGGGATGCGCGGCTGTGGCAAGACGTGGTGGTTCGACATGGTTCCATGCTGAAAAAATGCGCTTGGGGCGCGAAGCCTTGGAAATTAACACCAAGCACCGCCGCACCAGGAATTAACCATGCCGGATTAAGGACGATGCCACCCATGACAGGTGTTGCTCCAGGGCACATTGGCTGAATTCCCCATGTCAGTGCAACGTCTTGGATGCCTACTGATTTGGGGCAATGCCAGTCAGAGCGAAATTACTCCACCGTTACACTCTTGGCCAAATTACGCGGCTTGTCCACATCCGTCCCTCGCGCGCACGCTGTGTGGTAACTCAGCAGCTGCAGCGGCACCACGTGCAAGATGGGGGAGAGCACGCCGTAGTGCTCGGGCATTCGGATGACGTTGACGCCTTCGCTGCTCTCTATTTTTGTATCGCCATCGGCCAGCACGTACAGCACGCCGCCGCGCGCACGGACTTCCTGCATATTGCTCTTGAGTTTTTCGAGCAACTGGTCGTTGGGTGCCACCGTGACCACCGGCATGGCGCTGGTCACCAGGGCCAGCGGGCCATGTTTCAGCTCGCCCGCTGCGTAGGCTTCGGCATGGATATAGGTGATTTCTTTGAGCTTGAGCGCGCCTTCGAGGGCGATGGGGTAGTGCGTGCCACGGCCCAGAAACAGTGCATTTTCTTTGCTGGCGAATTCTTCGGCCCAGGCGATGATTTGCGGCTCCAGCGCCAGCACGGCTTGCAACGCCGCAGGCAGGTGGCGCATGGCTTTGAGGTGCTTGGCCTCTTCTTCGTCGCTCAAGCGGCCTTTGGTTTGGGCCAGCGCCAACGTGAGCAAAAACAGACCCGCCAGCTGGGTGGTGAAAGCCTTGGTCGAGGCCACGCCGATCTCTGTGCCGGCACGGGTCACATAAGCATGTTTGCATTCGCGCACCATGGCGCTGGTGGCCACGTTGCAAATGGTGAGGGTGTGTGTCATGCCCAGGCTTTGCGCGTGGCGCAGCGCAGCCAGGGTGTCGGCGGTCTCGCCGCTTTGGGTGATGGTGACCACCAAGGTGTTCGGGTTGGGCACCGATTCGCGGTAGCGGTATTCGCTGGCGATCTCCACTTGGCAAGGCACTTGGGCAATGGCCTCGATCCAGTACTTGGCCACGCAGCCGCTGTAGTAGCTGGTGCCACAGGCCAGGATCAACACGTTGTCGATGGCCTTGAACGTTGAATAGGCACCATCGCCAAACAGCTCGGGCGTGATGCCCTCCACGCCTTCGAGCGTGTCGGCAATCGCACGCGGCTGCTCGAAGATCTCTTTTTGCATGTAGTGCCGGTAGGGCCCCAAATCAGCCGCACCGCTGTGTGCGTGCACGGTCTTCACGACGCGGGTCACCGGCTTGTGATCCCGGTCCACGACCCAGTATTTGCCCAGCTGGATGTCCACCACGTCGCCCTCTTCCAGGTAGACGATCTGGTCGGTCACGCCGGCCAACGCCATCGCGTCGCTGGCCAAGAAAGTTTCGCCTTGGCCCACACCCAAAATCAAGGGCGAGCCGGCGCGCGCGCCAATCACACGCTGCGGCTCATCTTTGTGGAACACGGCAATGGCATAAGCTCCGTGTAACTGGCCGATGGCGGTTTTGACGGCCTCAAAAATATCGCCGTCGTAGACACTGTCCACCAGGTGCGAAATGACCTCGGTGTCGGTCTGGCTCAAAAACACATAGCCCTTGGCTTGCAAGGCGGCGCGCAACTCCTCGTGGTTTTCGATGATGCCGTTGTGCACCAAGGCCACGCGGCCGGGTTTGTTGTCCGCAGCCCCGGTGCCATGACTGAAATGCGGGTGGGCGTTGTGCACCGCAGGCGCGCCGTGTGTGGCCCAGCGGGTGTGTGCGATGCCGGTGCCGCCTTCGATGTGGTCGGCGCTCACCTGGTCCATCAGTTCGGCCACGCGCGCGGTGCTGCGGGCGCGTTGCAAGCCCCCTGTGCCGCCGCTCAGGCTGGCCGCGTGCACGGCGACGCCGCAAGAGTCATAACCCCGGTACTCCAGCCGCTGCAGGCCTTGCACCAGGATGGGAACGATGTTGCGGGAAGAAACGGCGCCGACGATGCCACACATGAAGATGCTCCAAAACAGGTCAATGGCGTCCATCTTAGGCCGACAGAATAAAAATATTCGATCAATATCGTTATATATATGGCGCTTTATTTCACATAAAGATTGATTTGAAATTTTATTTCAATAAAATACAAATTATGGAACAAGATAAACTCGACAACATCGATCTGCAATTGCTCGATCACCTGCAGCGCAACGCCAGTCTGAGCAATGTGGCACTGGCCGAGAAAGTCAATGTATCGCCCCCCACTTGCCTGCGCCGTGTCAAGCGGCTGATGGAGGGCGGCTGGATCGAGCGGCAGGTGGCCGTGCTCAACCCCGATCGGCTCGCGGCCACCTTGGGCCAGGGCCTGACCGCACTGGTCGAGGTCTCACTGGACCGCCAAGGCACCGAACACCTCGACGCTTTCGAGACCCGGGCGGTGGCGCACGAGGCGGTGCAGCAGTGTTGGCGCGTCTCACCCGGCCCCGACTTCATGCTGGTCCTGCAGGCGCGCGACATGCCCCACTACCTGAGCATCAGCCAAGCGCTGTTCACACAAGACGCGAATGTGCGCAATGTCAAAGCTTTTTTTGCGACCAAACGGGCCAAGTTCGGCACGCAAATCGCATTTTGAGGGCCGTCCTCTGGATTGCCACGCTGGGCCCACCGTGACGGATCAGACCGTCATCACGAGCAAAGCGAAACCCTCTGCTTTCAAGACTTTTTTTGGGGGCGTTGGTAGTTGGCAATGCTGACCTGCTTGCCACGTGCCACGCTCAGCGCCCCAGCTTCGGTGCTCTTGGTGATGGTGGAGCCGCCGCCCACCGTACCGCCCGCGCCAATGGTCACCGGGGCCACCAGCACGCAGTTGCTGCCAATGTGCACATCGGCCTCGATCACGGTGCGGTGCTTGTTGGCGCCGTCGTAGTTGGCCGTGATGCTGCCCGCGCCATAGTTGACGCGCTCGCCCAAAGTGGCATCCCCCAGATAGGCCAGATGGTTGGCCTTGGCACCTTTGGCCAGGGTGGAATTTTTCACCTCGACAAAGTTACCAATGTGCACTTCGGCGGCCAGCTGTGCGCCGGGGCGCAGCCGGGCAAAGGGGCCAATGAGAGCGCCCTCACCGACCGACACACCCAGTTTTTCCCCATCGATGTGGGTGAAGGGATGGATCACTGCACCCGCCGCGATGGTGCAGTTGGCCACGACACAGTTCGCGCCGATCTTCACGCCTTCGCCCAAAACCACACGGCCTTCAAAAACGCAGTTCACGTCGATCTCGATGTCGGAGGCGCAATCGAGCTGGCCGCGCAAATCAAAGCGTGCCGGGTCTTTCAGGCGCACGCCTTGTTCCATGAGGCGATGCGCCTGACGCAGCTGGTGGGCGCGCTCCAACTCAGCCAATTGCACCGGGCTGTTCACGCCCGCCACCTGGACCGGGTCACTGATCTTGTGCGCCACCACACGCACGCCGTCGGTCACGGCCAGCTTGACCACATCGGTCAGGTAGTACTCGCCCTGCGCGTTCTGGTTGTCGATGCGGCCCAGCCAGCTCTTGAGCAGCTTGGCGGGCACGGCCATGATGCCGCTGTAGACCTCGTGGATCTGCCGCTGTGCCTCGGTCGCATCCTTGTGCTCGACGATGGCCTGCACTTGGGTGCCCTCGCGCACGATGCGGCCATAGCCTGTGGGGTCGGCCATGTCGAGGGTCAACAGCGCCAACTGCTGCCCATCGCTCAGGGCGATCAGCGCTTGCAGGGTGTCCACCTGGGTCAACGGTACGTCGCCGGACAACACCACCACGACGCCATCATCGGCCAGCACAGGCACGGCCTGCTGGACTGCATGCCCTGTGCCCAGCTGTGGCTCCTGGCGCACGCATTGCACCGCCAAGGCCTGCCCGGGGGCCAACACCACAGGCTCCACCTGGTCGGCGCCATGCCCGGTGATGACCACCGCCGCGCGGGCATCCAGCTGCCCAGCCGTGTTCAGCACATGCTGCACCAGCGGCACGCCCGCCAGGCGCTGCAGCACTTTGGGCAGTCGGCTTTTCATGCGGGTGCCTTTGCCGGCAGCCATGATGACAACATCAATGGGGGATGGAACGGAGGTGGGCATGGCAGCGAACTCTCTCAAATGGCCACAAGTTGGCGATGGTATTCAGACAGTCTGCCATTATCACCGCCTGCATCGCACCTATGATCGCAGGAACATGCCAGCCGCCAAGGCTGACGCATGCCCACAAGCCGTGACATTTTGTGCATGGCATGAGACAAGCCCGATGTCCTCCAAAATCATCCTCCTTCTGACCCTGCTTTTGCTACAAGGCTGCAGCGCCATCAAGCTCGGTTACCAGCAGTTGCCCACGCTGTCTTATTGGTGGTTGGACAGCACAGTGTCGTTCAGTGGCACCCAGTCAGCAGCAGCCAAAGAAGCCATCGACAAACTCTACCAATGGCATCGCCGAGAAGAGCTGCCGGGATATGGCGAGTTGCTGCAGCGTATTTCTCAGATGTCCAACGGTGCTTTGCAGGCCGAACAAGTGTGCAGTGTGGTCACCGAAGCCCAAACCCGACTGGATGCCCTGATGCGTCAGGCGGTGGTGCAGGCGGCTCCGGTGGCTTTGGCGCTGGGGCCTCGGCAGCTCAGCCACATCGCACGCCACTGGGAAACCAAAAACGAAGAGTGGGAAAAAGAGTGGCTGCAGGGCGACGCACAAGCGCGCCTGGAACGCCGGGTGGACAAGGCGGTGAACCGTTTCAACTCGTTTTATGGCGACCTGAGCCCCGCCCAAATCAGTCTGGTCCGGGCGCAGTTGGCGCAGTCGCCCTGGACAGCCGAATGGGGCCGACGCGACCGACAGCGCCGCCAGCAGGATTTGTTGTCCACTTTGCAGCGCCTGGCCCAAAGCGGTCTGACACCCGCCCAGGCCGAAGCGCAGTTGTGGGGTGTCTGGCAGCGTTGGCTGTCTCCAACCGATGCCGGTCAACGTGCCGTGCTGCAAAGCCTTTCACAACGCGCTTGCGAAAACCTGGCGCAACTGCACAACACCACCACGCCCGAGCAGCGCACACGCGTCGCCAGGCGCCTGCGCGCCTATGAAAGGGACATTCTGGACCTGACCCGACCCTGAAACGCGGCAGTGCAGGGCTCAGCTTTGCAGCGCTTGCCACATCGCCATGTCACGCTCGGCGGTCCAGATGCGGGGGTTCTTGATCCCGCTGGCTTCGTCGTAAGCGCGGGTCACATCAAAGGGCAGGCAGTGCTCGTAAATGAACACATGGCCAAAAACAGGGTCCATGCTCTTGCGGGTGTGGGCCATGGCGGCTTTCAGGTCCATCTTGGCAGCCACCGCTTCCTTGCCAGCTTGGTACAAGGTCTCCACCCAACGCTTGGTGTAGTCCAAGGCCTTGTTGACGTTGGCGTTGCCTTTCATGGCTTCACCGCGGCCAGGCACGATGAACTCGGCTTTCAGGGCTCGCAAGGCTTCGAGTGTGGCGGGCCACTCCTCCAATTGCGCATCGCCCGTGTAGACACCGGCTTCGTACTCGACCAGGTCGCCTGAGAACAGCACTTTCTCTTCTTCCACCCAGGCGATCGTGTCGCCACGGGTGTGACCCGGGCCCGGATGCCAGATTTGAACCACCACGCCACCCAGGTTGATGCTCAGCTTGCCGGGGACCTCGCCTTGGGTGGGGTTGCCGCCGCCCACCACCATGGTGGGCCAGGTCAGACCCGGGATGCTGTCTGCGCCACGGAAAAGGCGAGGAAAGCGTTCCATCTCGCTCTTCATGTCTTGTGCGCCGCGCTCCTTGATCAGGTCCAACGTGCCTTCGCTGGCAATGATCTCGGTCGCGCCTTCGGCAGCGTAGGCGTATGCACCCAAGACGCGCACCGCGTGGTAATGGGTGAGCAGCACGTATTTGATGGGCAGGTCACTGACGGTGCGGATTTTTCGAATCAGGTCTTGCGCCATGGCCGGGGTGGCGGTGGCGTCGCTGACCATGATGAAGCGGTCCCCAATGATCACACCGGAGTTGGGGTCACCCTCGGCGGTGTAAGCCCAGCAATGCGGGCTGAGTTGCTCGAAGGTGATCTTTTTTTCGGTCAGGTCAGCCTGGCTGGCAAAGGCTTTGACAGGGGCCTGGGTGGGTGCTTTGGACATGGAAACTTCTCCGGTCTGTGAAGGGTCAAATTTTACCTAAACGAAATGCGTTACGGATTGTTAAATCCAAACCTCGTTCATCCCAGACCTTTTTCCAGCATGCCAATCACTTCATCGGCGAAAGCTGCGTAGCTGATCGGCCCGCCCGGACGCAGCCAGGTGAAGGTCCAGTTGATCATGCCCAGCAGCATCATGGTCAGCGCGGTCTGGTTGGTGGGCGTCAGG
>CANHUM010000072.1 GCA_947463845.1 Comamonadaceae bacterium | reverse complement strand
GGTCAATGCCACCCTGCGGAAACTGCCAGCTGTGGGTGCGGATGCGCTTGCCCCAGAAAACCTGGTTTTTCTGGTTGAGCAGAATGATGCCGACGTTCGGCCTAAAGCCTTCACGGTCAAGCATAATCAGCCTCAAATTTTTAAATTGTGTCCATTATGCACGGCGTACGATCGCTGGCTCTTGGATGTTTCCCTGATCCCCTTGTCTCAGTTAGTCCGCCGCGATGAAAGCCTCCCAATTTCTCATTTCTACCCTCAAAGAAGCTCCAGCCGATGCCGAAGTGGTCAGCCACAAGCTGATGACACGGGCGGGCCTGATCAAGAAGCTGGGTGCCGGCATCTACAACTACATGCCCATGGGCTTGCGTGTGATCCGGAAGGTGGAGGCCATCGTGCGCGAAGAAATGAACCGCGCAGGGGCGATTGAGATGACCATGCCCGTGGTCCAGCCTGCTGAGCTGTGGCAGGAAACGGGCCGCTTTGACAAGATGGGCCCCGAGTTGCTGCGCATCCAGGACCGCCATGGCCGCGACTTTGTGATCCAGCCGACCAGCGAAGAAGTGGTGACCGATGTGGTGCGCCAGGAAGTGCGCAGCTACAAACAGCTGCCCAAAAACTTCTACCAGATCCAGACCAAGTTCCGCGACGAGCGCCGCCCGCGCTTTGGCCTGATGCGCGGGCGCGAATTCACCATGAAGGACGCCTACAGCTTTGACCGCGACATGGTCAGCGCCAAGGCCAGCTACCAAGTCATGGCCGGGGCCTACCGTAAGATCTTTGACCGCTTTGGCCTGACCTACCGGGCTGTGGCCGCTGACAGTGGCGCCATTGGCGGCGACTTGAGCGAAGAGTTCCAGGTGATTGCAGCCACGGGTGAAGACGCCATTGTGTATTGCCCCAACAGCAGCTATGCCGCCAACATTGAAAAAGCCGAGGCCCTGGCCCCTGGCCAGCCTCGCGGTGCGGCATCGCAAGCTTTGACCAAGACCCCTACGCCTGGCAAGAGCACCTGTGAAGACGTCGCCGTTTTGCTGAATGTGCCGCTGTCCACCACCGTCAAGTCGCTCGTGCTGGCCACCGACAACCTGAACGAGCAGGGTGAGATCGTCAAATCACAAGTTTGGCTCTTGCTGCTGCGCGGCGATCACGACATGAACGAAGTCAAAGTGGGCAAACTGCCCGGCATGGAAGGCGGTTTCCGTTTTGCCACGCTGGCCGAGATCGAAGACCACTTTGGCTGCAAGCCAGGTTACCTCGGCCCCCTGAACCTGAAGAAGCCCGTGCACCTGGTGGCTGACCGCGATGTGGCCGTCATGGCCGACTGGATTTGTGGCGCCAACGAAGAAGACTTCCATATGACCGGTGTCAACTGGGGACGTGATCTGCCCGAGCCCGCTGTGGTGGCCGACATCCGCAACGTGGTGGCGGGCGACAAGTCGCCCGACGGCCAGGGCGAGCTGGCCATTGAACGCGGCATCGAAGTGGGCCATGTGTTCTACCTGGGCACCAAATACTCCAAGGCCATGAACGCCACTTTCCTGGACGAAACCGGCAAGCCGCAGTATTTAGAGATGGGCTGCTACGGCATCGGCATCACCCGCCTGCCTGCCGCCGCCATCGAACAAAACCACGACGAGCGCGGCATCATCTGGCCCGACGCAATTGCACCTTTCACTGTGGTGGTCTGTCCCATCGGCATGGACCGCAGCGAAGCGGTCAAGGCCGAGGCCGAGCGGATCTATGCCGCCTTGCTGGCCGAGGGCGTGGATGTGATCCTGGACGATCGTGGCGAGCGTCCAGGCGCCATGTTTGCCGACTGGGAACTGATTGGCGTGCCCCACCGTGTGACCATCGGTGACAAGGGCCTCAAGGACGGTTTGGTTGAATACCAGCACCGCCGTGATGCCGAGTCCAGCAAAGTGGCTCCCGCTGACATCCTGAGCCATATCCGTGCGCGACTGAACACCTGATCCTTGGGGGCGTGATGGCCGCTGTATCTGCCATGTCCCGGATATCCGTCATGCGTTCTGGCCTGGACAACACTGAACGTCGTCGGGTATTGCAGCGTTTGGGGGCAGGGCTGGTTGCAGGAATTTGGGTCTTGGATACCGCAGCGGGTCCGCAGATTGAAGAACCTTTGTCGCATGCCGTGCGCACTGCGTTGAGCGCGGCTGTGGCCGTCGCTGCCCCACCCGCTCCAGTGCTGGCCAACACGGCGGCACAACAGGCCTATGACGACTGGCAAGCCCATGCCAGCCAGCGCCTGATGCGCTACAAGAAACACGCCGCAGAACGGCAGGAGTTCCTGCAAACGCTGTGGTACGAGGCTCGCCGCGCCGGTTTGCCGTTGTCCTTGGTGCTGGCCATCGTGCAGGTTGAAAGCGGATTTCGCAAATACGCCATCTCCCCTGCCGGGGCGCGTGGCTACATGCAGGTCATGCCGTTTTGGGCCCGTTTGATCGGGGATGGCGACGACGGCCGTCTGTTCCACATGCAGACCAATCTGCGCTTTGGTTGTGTCATCTTGCGCCACTACTTGGATCGCGAGCGTGGTGACCTTTTTCTGAGCCTGGGGCGCTACAACGGCAGTCGGGGGCAGGCCGCCTACCCGCAGGCGGTGCTGGCAGCACAGCGCTTGTGGACCCATGCGGTCGATTGAGGGCACAAAAAAGCCACCCGCAGGTGGCTGATTGCCGGGGTGAAAAGGCGATCAGGCCTGCCCGTTGATCACTTGTTGCAGTTCACCTGATTCGTACATTTCCATCATGATGTCTGAGCCACCGATGAATTCACCCTTGACATAGAGCTGGGGAATGGTGGGCCAGTTGCTGTATTCCTTGATGCCTTGGCGGATCTCGGCGTCGTCCAGCACGTTCACTGTCTTGACGGTCTTGGGGTCCACGCCGATAGCTTTGAGGATCTGGATGGCACGGCCGGAAAAGCCGCACATGGGGAAGCTGGCGCTGCCTTTCATGAACAGGGTGATTTCGTTGTTTTTGACGAGTTCATCGATGCGTTGGTGGGTGTCGCTCATGGTGTTGCTCCAAATGGGTCGGTGTCGGATGATGTGAATTATCTCTCTGATTGAAAGTCTGCCATGTTCACAGGGATGTTGCTGTCACTCTGGCATGACTGCGCCTGTGCAGCGCTCGATGCCGCCCAGATCGCGGCGTGACTGCACCTGCACAAAACCGGCCTGGCGCAGCAGGGTCTGTACCGGAGCGGCTTGGTCCCAGCCGTGTTCCAGCAGGAGCCAGCCGCCCGGGGTCAGGTGCTTGGGGGCTTGGGCAATGATTTGGCGTATATCTTCCAGGCCGTCTGCGCCACTGGTCAGGGCTTGCCGGGGTTCGTGCGTCAGGGCGGCCAGGTGTGGATCGCCCTCGGCCACATAGGGCGGGTTGGAGACAATCAGGTCAAAGCGGCCTGTGCGTTGGACATCGACTGCGCTCAACCAGTTGCTGGCGATGAATTGAACGGCCAGATTCAAGTGGACCGCATTGGCGCGGGCCACGGTCAGGGCATCCTCGCTGGCGTCTACCGCCCACACTTGGGCCTGGGGTCGGGCATGTTGCAGTGCCAGGGCCACAGCACCGCTGCCAGTGCCCAGGTCCAGGATGCGCTGCGGGCCGCGTTCAGTCATGCATTCAGGCAAGCATTCCAGGGCCCAGTCCACCAGGGTTTCGGTGTCGGGGCGAGGGTCCAGCACGCGGGCGTCCACAGCCAGCGTCAGGCCAAAAAAATCCTTGCGCCCGGTGATGTAGGCCACCGGCTCACCCTGCACGCGGCGCTGCAGAGCAGCTTGCCAGGCCGCTTCTTGTGCCGGCGTCAGGGCTTCGTGGTCATGGGCCAGCAGCCAGGCGCGGTCGTGCAGCGGGCGCTGCAAGCTGTGCAGCAGCAAGATCTGTGCGTCCATTCGGGCCAAAGCCCGACTTTGGGCTTGGCGAAGGCATTCGGCTACGGTGGCAGCGGTGTGCATCAGGCGGTGGCCCCGATTTCCAGCGCGGCCAGCTGTTCGGCGGCTTCGTAGCTTTGCAGTGCGTGGACCACGTCCTGCAAATCGCCCTCCATGATGGTGAGCAGCTTGTAGAGGGTCAGATTGATGCGGTGGTCAGTCAGGCGCCCTTGCGGAAAGTTGTAGGTGCGGATGCGGTCGGAGCGGTCGCCACTGCCGATCAGGCTTTTGCGCTCGGCCGCATCTTTGGCGGCGCGTTCGGCCCTGTCTTTTTCCTGGATGCGGGCCGTCAGCACTTTCAGGGCCTGTGCTTTGTTGCTGTGCTGGCTGCGGCCGTCCTGGCATTCGGCCACGATGCCGGTGGGCAAGTGGGTGATGCGCACGGCCGAGTCGGGTTTGTTGATGTGCTGACCGCCTGCGCCACTGGCGCGGTAGGTGTCGATGCGCAAGTCCGACGGATTGATCTGGATGGCCTCAGCTTCGTCAGGCTCGGCCAGCACGGCCACAGTGCACGCGCTGGTGTGGATGCGACCTTGGGTTTCGGTGGCAGGCACGCGCTGCACCCGGTGGCCACCGGATTCGAACTTGAGTGCGCCGTAGACGTTGTCGCCCTCGATGCGCACCACCACTTCCTTGTAGCCGCCCAGCTCGCTGGCCGACTCTGACACGATTTCGCATTTCCAGCCCTGGCTTTCAGCGTAGCGCGTGTACATGCGCAGCAAGTCGGCGGCAAACAGGGCCGATTCATCGCCCCCGGTGCCAGCGCGGATTTCCACAAAAGCAGGGCGTGCGTCGTTGGGGTCTTTGGGCAGCAGCATGCGCTGCAATTCGGCTTCCAGGTTCTGCAACTCGGCGCTCGCGCTGGCCACTTCCTCTTCGGCCATCTCGCGCATTTCATGGTCAGCCAGCAGGGCTTGCGCGGCGGCCAGATCGGTGCTGCGCAGATGGAAGCGGGCAAAACGCGAGGCCACGGCACTGACCTCGGCATGTTCGCGCGAGAGCTTCAAAAACTGTGTCATGTCGGCCATGATGTCCTCGCGGGACAGCAAGAAGTCCAGCTCGGTCAAGCGCAAGCTGTAGCGTTCGAGTTGCTGAATGAGGAAAGGTTTCACTTCTGAGCGTCCTACCCGCGAAGGCGGACATCGTGTTGGATCTGTCAATGGAGAAGGCTTCCAGCTTGCGCCGGAACGACAAGGCTTGAGCGACTTTGTCGCTAACGCTCTTTGCGCAGGAAAACGCGCTGCACCGTCTGCATGGTTTGCTCGCGGTTTTCCGGTGCCGCACCGCGCAGTTCGGCCAACGCGCCGTGCAGCATCTTCTGGGTCAGCCCTTTGGACAGGGCTTCCATCACGGCCATCGGGTCGTCGCCCCGGGCCAGCAGCTTGCGGGCGCGGGCCAGCTCGGCATCTCGCCAGGCATCGGCCTGGTTTTGCAGTTGTTGAATCAGGGGAACGCTGCAGCGCTGCCCCATCCAGTGCATGAAGCTTTGCACGCCCGCATCGATGATGACCTCGGCTTCGGCCACCGCCGCTTGGCGGTGGGCCTGGCCGGTCTGCACCACGCTGGCCAGATCGTCCACGGTGTAGAGGTAAACATCTTCGAGCGACTTGACCTCCGGTTCAATGTCACGCGGCACAGCCAGATCGACCATGAACATGGGGCGGTGTTTGCGTTTTTTCAGGGCCCGCTCGACAGCGCCCAGGCCAATCAAGGGCAAGGTGCTGGCGGTGCAGCTGATGACGGCATCGAATTCGTGCAGTCGTGCGGGCAGGTCGGCCAGGGGCATGACCTCGGCACCGAAACGGTGCGCCAGCAACTCGGCACGGTCCAGGCTGCGGTTGGCGATCACCATCCCTTTGGGCTGTTTGGCCGCAAAGTGGGTGGCCACCAACTCGTTCATTTCACCCGCACCCACAAACAAAACACGGATGTCCTGCAGGTTTTCAAACAACTGGCTGGCCAGCCGCACCGAGGCAGCCGCCATGCTGATGGAGTGGGCTCCGATTTCGGTGGAGCTGCGCACTTCCTTGGCGACCGCAAAGCTGCGCTGAAAAAGCTGGTTCAGTGTGCTGCCCAAAGCGCCAGCTTGTTCGGCTGCGCGCACGGCGTCTTTGAGTTGACCCAGGATTTGGGCCTCGCCCAGCACCATGGAGTCCAGGCCACTGGCGACGCGAAACGCGTGGCGGGCGGCTTCGTTGCCTTCGAGCAGATAAGTGTGTGCGTGCAGTTCGGACGCGCTCACGCCGCCGGTTTGGGCCAGCCAGCGCAAAGTGTCGTTCGTGGCAGCCTGGTCGGCAGCGCAATAAATTTCGGTGCGGTTGCAGGTGGACAAGATGGCCGCTTCGGGCTCTTGTGCGATGCGGTGGGCCAAGTCACGGCGCAGACCTTGCAGGGTAGGGACCAGTTTGTCCACGGCAAACGCAAACCGACCGCGCAAATCCAGCGGTGCAGTGGTGTGGTTCAAACCCAAGGTCCATACAGCCATGAGGGACATTATAGGCACGGTGTGTCAACTTTGCTTGACACAATGCTTATGAGACACGTTGACGTGACTTTCCATGCACAATTTGCCTGATCGGGACTGTCATCAGGGCTGTTTCATCCAAAGACATCGAGGTTTCATGACGTTTGGCTTGTTGGTGTTGCACGTGTGGGGTTTTGTATTGCCCGCCTTGGCCATGGCCCTTTTCATGCCTTGGGCTGGACGTTGGGTCATGGGGACGGGACCCAGGACGATGCGTCTGCGTGTGATCGTCCATGCCGTGAGCGGTGTGTTGGTCCTGGTGGCTGGTTTGTGGCTGCATGGCCAGGACGGGAAAATGAGTACCTACATCGCCCTGGTTTTGGTGGCCGCCACACTTGAATGGCTCATGCACCGGGGTTGGGCTCGAAACTAACGGCTGATGCTGTGTGTCACATTTTTAACATTCACCAGGGAGATGAGCATGATTGAAATGAAACGCCGTGCCTTGCTGGCCTTGACCGGACTGGGATTGGCCCTGAGCCTCAGCAGTGCCTGGGCCTTCCCTACCAAACCGATCCGGGTGGTGATGGGGTTCCCGGCTGGCGGTCCGCTGGACCAGCATGCCCGTTTGTTGGCCGACAGGCTGCAGACGCAGCTGGGGCAGCCCATCCTCATCGATTACAAGGCCGGTGCGGGTGGCATTGTCGGGGCGCAAGAAGTCATGCGTGCCGCGCCAGATGGGCACACACTCATGCTGGCCAACACCGGGGTGATGGTCATCAACCCTGCGCTCTACACCAGGCTGCCCTACAGCACGCTCAAAGATTTCGTGCCGGTGGCCCGCACCGCCATGCAGCCCTTGGCTCTAATGGTTAACCCTAAAGTGCCGGTCAACACCCTGCAGGAGTTCGTGGCTTACGCCAAGGCACGCCCAGGTCAGATCAACTATGGCTCGGCCGGCAATGGCGGAAGCAGCCACCTGGTGCCCGAGATGTTCAAGGCGGCCACGGGGTTGTTCATGGTGCATATTCCCTACAGGGGCAGTGCGCCCGCCTTCACCGACCTGATGGCCGGGCAGGTCCAGTTCATGGCTGAGAGCATTCCGCAAGCGGCTCAGTATCACAAGCAGGGCAAGGTCCGGGCGCTGGCTGTGACCAGCCGTGAGCGAAATGTCGCTTTGCCTGAAATTCCCACTGTGATGGAGACCGGCATCAAGAATTTCGAGGTGGTGGGCTTTTACGGTTTTTTGGCGCCAGCCGGTACGCCCAAAGAAGTGGTGAACAAGCTCAGCGACGCTTTCAAGGCCGTGCTAAACCAGTCAGACATCAAGTCACGCATGGTGACTCAGGGCGCAGATCCTGCATTTCTGGGGTCGGATGACTTTGCGAAATTCCTGACCACCGAAATGCCTCGCTGGGCGGACGTGGTCCAGAAATCGGGCGCCAAGCTCGATTGATTCAAACCGGGCTGAACAAATCCACCCGGTCGGTGATGATGCCGTCGATGCCCAGGGCCAGCAGGTT
>CANHUM010000071.1 GCA_947463845.1 Comamonadaceae bacterium | reverse complement strand
TTTTGACGACTGGATGTTCCTGATGGACGACCGCGTCATGCTCAACAAAGCGACCATGAGCAAATGGGGTGTCAAGTTGGGCGAGGTCACACTCTCGTTCACGCGTCGCACGCCTTTGATGGCCAAGCCGGGTTGATCCGCATGAGCTTGAACCCCTCCATCACCGACTGGCAAGGTCGCAGGATCTGGCTGGTCGGAGCCTCAACAGGCATTGGTCTGGCCTGTGCGCAGGCCTTGCGAACGGCCGGCGCCCAAGTGATCGTGTCGGCGCGCAACCCGCAAGGCGTGCAAGACTGGGCCGCGCAGGATGCGGGCGTGCAGTGGCGTGCGCTGGACGTGAGCGATGGGCCCCAAGTGCAAGCCACCGCCCGCACCCTGTTGGCCGAAGGCCCCTTGGACATGGTGGTGTATGCCGCAGGTTATTACCGCGCCCAACGTGCCACAGCCCTTGACCTCGACGACTTGTTGCAACACGACAAGGTCAATTACCAAGGTGCCTTGCAGGTCATCGAGGCGGTGCTGCCCGGCATGCTGGCACAAGGCAGCGGACACATCAGCCTGATCAGCAGCGTGGCGGGTTGGCGGGGCTTACCCAACGGCCTGGCCTATGGTCCGACCAAAGCGGCACTCACCCACTTGGCCGAAACCCTTTACATGGATTTGCAGGATCAGGGCATTGCCGTGAGCGTGGTCAACCCCGGCTTTGTGGCCACGCCATTGACGGCGCAAAACCAATTTGCCATGCCTGCCCTGATCAGCCCCGAGCAAGCCGCGCGCGAGATGATCAAGGGCTGGGCGCAAGGCCAGTTCGACATCCACTTTCCCAAGCGCTTCACGCTGTGGCTCAAGCTGCTTCGCCTGCTGCCCTACCGTTTGTACTTTCCGCTGGTGCGCAAGTTCACTGGTCTGTAAAGCCTGAATTGAAAGCTGCTCATGGACAACCGACACGCCACGCAACATCTGGCCACGTTTTTTGAAACCCTGTCGCCGCAAAGTGTGTCGCGGTTGAGCGAGATCTACGATGCCCAGGCCCGCTTCAAGGACCCGTTCAACGAAGTGCAAGGCCTGACCGCGATCGAGGCGATTTTCCGTCACATGTACGTGGCGCTGGACCAGCCGCACTTTGTGGTGACCAGCCAGGTTGTGGATGGGGCGCAGGCCTTTCTGACCTGGGACTTCCGCTTCCGTTTCAAGCGCTTTGACACCACCACCTTGCAAACCGTGCGCGGCGCCAGCCATGTGGTTTTCAACGAAGAAGGTCGGGTGACGATGCACCGCGACTACTGGGACGCTGCGGAAGAGCTCTACGAAAAACTGCCTGTGGTGGGCGCTTTGATGCGCTGGCTGAAAAAACGCGCCAACACCTGAAGCACAGCGGCATTGGCGCCACCCTCAGGTGTTTGCAAAGCCTTGAAAAGGCGCCGGCGCGAGAGCACCGGCCCCAAGGGGTTCAATCAACCTTGCCGATTCGCTTGACCAAGGCGCCCATCTCTTTCGCATCGGCCTGGACAAACCGCTCAAAGTCGGGGGCATCCTGGTACATGAAGGAGGTGCCCGCAGACGTCAATGCGGCCACTGCGCGAGGATCTTGTGCCGCGAAACGGGCCGCTTGGCGCAAAGTGTCCACCACGGCAGCCGGGGTGTCTGCTGGCACAAACAGGCCTGACCACTGCGAGTACTGGATGGGCACGCCCAACTCCTTGAGGCTGGGCACCTCGGGCATGCTGGCCAAACGGCCGTCACCCCAGTGGGCCAAAGCACGCAGACGGCCAGAAGCGATGTGCTGCTTGACGCTGGCAGGGCCTGTGGATAAGGCTTCAATTTGCCCGCCAAGCAATGACAAAACAGCCGGTCCGGCACCGGTATAGGGCACATGCAGCATGAACGTGGAGGTGGCTGCTTTCAGCTGCTCCATGGGCACATGCATGGTTCCGTAGTTGCCCGATGAACCGAAAGAGATGCGACCGGGATTGGACTTGGCAAAAGCGATGAACTCGGCGTAGGTCTTCCAGGGGCTGTCGGCACGCACCACCAGCACGGTCGGATCAGCGGTGAAACGGGCAATCGGTTTGAGCTGACGGGTTTCGTACAGCGGCGTTTGCTGCAGGATTTTGGCCGCCTCGGGCAGCACCACCAAAGAAGACAAGGACATCAGGAGTGTGTAGCCATCCCCCTTGGACTTGGCCACCTGGGCCATGCCGATGCCGCCGCCGGCACCGCCTTTGTTTTCCACCACGATGCTTTGCTTGAGGTGGCGCGACATGGCTTCGGCCACAGGACGGCCCACCGTATCGGCCACGCCACCGGGCGGAAAGGGCACCACCATGCTGATCGGCTTGGTGGGATAGGCCTGCGCCATCGCTGTCAGGCCGGAACACGCGATGGCCGCAGCCATCACCACTTTGAGCCACTGTCTGGTTTGCATTTTGTCTCCTGGATTAATTTCAAACGAAGCGGTTTTCGATGCTGCCCACGCCGTCGATCTCGACGCGGATGACATCGCCTTTGGCGATGTAGCGCGGTGGGTTCAGTCCCATGCCGACTCCGGCAGGCGTGCCCGTGGCGATGATGTCGCCCGGATACAGCGTGATGCCGCGCGAGATCGTTTCGATCAGTGTGGGGATGTCGAAAATCATGTTCTCGGTCGGGCCATCTTGGCGCAATTCGCCGTTGACCCAGCAGCGCACGCGGGTTTGGCGGCCATCCATTTCGTCGGCGGTCACAATCCAGGGGCCCATGGGGCAGAAGGTGTCAAAGGACTTGCCCATGTCCCATTGCTGGTGACGCATCTGCACATCACGGGCGGTCACGTCGTTGACCACGGTGTAGCCAAACACGTGCTTCATGGCGTCGGCCTGGCTGATGTTCTTGCCGCCTTGGCCAATGATGACGGCCAACTCGGCTTCGTAGTCGATCTGCTCGGACACGGCTGCGCCGGGCAGCTGCACATCATCGGTGGGTCCGACCACGCACTCGGGCACTTTGGTGAAGACAATCGGCCAGGCCTTGGTGTCGGCATTGCTGTCCTTGAACACGGAAGCCTGCAGCTCTTTGGCATGCGCATGGTAATTGCGCCCCACGCACCACACGTTTCGGCGCGGCAGAGGCAGGGGGGATTCCAGTTTGACCGAAGACACGGCCAACGATGGGCCACTCAAAGCTGGCAAAGCCTGACCAGACGTCATGGCATCGATCAGGCATTGGGCGCCATGACGCGCCTGGGTTTCAGTCAGTGCAAAAGGCGTGACCTGCAGGCCGTCAGCCGAAACTTGCCCGACTTGGCGTTTGTGGTTGTGTACAAAAGTGGCGATGCGCAAAATACTCTCCAGAGAACGGGCAGCTCGCTGCCCCATGACGATGTGGATGGGCGCTGGTACAACCCATGTGTTTCATCATAAAGAGCCGAGCTTCTCAGAAGAGACGCGCACCGGACAATCTGCTACTTTTGGAAGCAAACAACATGCGGCTCGCCTTGGGGCGAACCGCCAAGCAACAGATCAGCCTGGCAAGGTGTCCTGAAAGCTGGGGCGCTGCGCCAGTTTGTCATAGAGCTTGTGGAGGTTGGGGTAAGGCGTGCGCCAATCGATCTGTGGAAAGCGGAAATCCAGATAGCCCACGGCACATCCGACCGCAATGTCAGACAAGCTCAAGTGAACGCTTGAGCAAAATGCCTTGTCCCCCAAGCCATGGCTCATCGCCTTCAGGGCATGCTGAATCTTGTCCAGATGGCGGTCGATCCAGGCTTGGCTGCGCTGCGTGTCTTGACGACCTGTCCAGACCGCCTCCATGCGCGCCGTCAAAGCCGCATCCAGCAAGCCGTCCGCGAGGGCTTCCCAGGTTTTGACTTCGGCGCGTTCACGACCGGCCACAGGAATCAACTTGCCCACCGGCGACAAGGTGTCCAGATACTCCACGATCACACGGGAATCGAACACCGCCTCGCCACCTTCCATCACCAGGCAAGGCACTTTGCCCAGCGGATTGGACGCATGGATGGTGGTTTGGGCCGACCACACGTCTTCGGTCACGAATTGGTAGTCGAGTTTTTTCTCGGCCATGACGATTCGAACCTTGCGGACATATGGACTGGTGACGGAGCCGATGAGTTTCATGGGGATGCGTGTCTGAACAGGATGGAAGTTGATTCTAGAGGGTGCAGGGTGCTTGAAGCTGACAGGTCTGGCGATGACCCCTGGTGCCGTGGCAGGACCCTGCCAATTACAATCGAGGCATGAATTTTTCCCCTATTTCCGCCCTGTCGCCGCTGGATGGCCGTTACGCCAGCAAACTTCAAGCCCTGCGCCCACTGATGAGTGAGCAGGGCTACATGCACCGCCGCGTGCAGGTCGAGATCGCCTGGTTCATCGCTTTGTCCGATGCCGGCTTGACCGAGTTCAAGCCGCTGTCCCCCGGTGCACGCAGCTACCTGACCGGCCTGGTCAAGAACTTCAGCGAAGCTGATGCCGTGGCCATCAAGGAGTTTGAAAAAACCACCAACCATGACGTCAAGGCCGTCGAGTATTGGATCAAGTCCAAATTCAAGGACCGTCCTGAATTGGAAAAAGCCGCCGAGTTTGTGCACTTTGCCTGCACCAGTGAAGACATCAACAACACCAGCCATGCACTGCAACTCAAGGGGGCTCGTGCCCAGGTGCTGCTGCCCGGCCTGGATGGCCTGATCGCCAAGTTGCGCGAGATGGCGCACACCTTTGCCGAAGTGCCCATGCTCAGCCGCACGCATGGCCAAACCGCCAGCCCCACCACCGTGGGCAAGGAGTTGGCCAACGTGGTGATGCGCCTGAACGGTTGCCGCGACAAAATTGCCGCTGTGCCACTGATGGGCAAGATGAATGGCGCTGTGGGCAACTACAACGCACACCTGTCGGCTTGGCCCGACTTTGATTGGGAAGCTTTTGCCAAGCAGGTCGTTGAAACCCCAGAGCTGGGCGAAACACAGGCCAGCCATTGGGGCCTGGGTCTGACGTTCCAGCCTTACAGCATCCAAATCGAGCCACACGACTACATGGCCGAGCTGTTTGACGCCTTGGCCCGCAGCAACACCGTGCTGATCGACCTCTCGCGCGACATCTGGGGCTATGTGAGTTTGGGCTACTTCAAGCAGCGCCTGAAAGCCGGGGAAATCGGCTCGTCCACCATGCCGCACAAGGTCAACCCGATCGACTTTGAAAACGCCGAAGGCAATCTGGGCCTGGCCAACGCCGTGCTCAAACACCTGAGTGAAAAGCTGCCGATCAGCCGTTGGCAACGCGATTTGACCGACTCCACGGTGCTGCGCAACATGGGTGTGGGTCTGGGCTACACCGCGCTGGCGCATGCATCCTTGATGACCGGCCTGAGCAAACTCGAGCTCAACGAAGAGGCGCTGGCCGCTGATCTGGACGGTGCTTGGGAAGTGCTGGCCGAGCCGATCCAGACCGTGATGCGCCGCTATGGTGTGCAAGGTGCTTATGAAAAACTCAAGGAAGTTACCCGAGGCAAGGCCGTCACGGCGTCCGATCTGCGCAAGCTGATCGAGGGCCTGGAGATCCCGCAAGCCGACAAGGACCGCCTGCTGGCCATGACGCCCGGCAGCTATGTCGGCAAGGCCGCCGAGTTGGCCCGTCGGGTTTGAGGTTTGCATGGCCCTCAAATCCACCATCTACAAAGCCAATCTGTCGATTGCCGACATCGATCACAGCTACTACGAAGACCACCAGCTCACGCTGGCGCGTCACCCCAGTGAAACCGACGAGCGCATGATGATCCGCCTGCTGGCGCTGGCCATCAATGCCTACAAACTGCAAGCCGTTTGCCATGGCGATGGCAAACTGGCCTTTGGCGCGGGCTTGTCAGACCCGGACGATCCAGACGTGAGCCTGCGCGATTTCACGGGGCAGACGCGGCTGTGGATCGAAGTCGGCCAGCCGGAAGACAAGCCCATCATGAAAGCGTGCCAGAAGGCCGACGAAGTGCTGCTTTATTGCTTTAACCATGCGGCCGAAGTCTGGTGGAAGGGCATCGAGACCAAACTCACACGCCTGGACAAGCTGCAGGTCTGGCGCGTACCCACAGAAAGTTCGCAAGAGCTGGCCAAACTGGCCGAGCGCAGCATGCAGATGCAAGCCACCGTGCAAGAAGGCAGCATCACCTTCAGCAGTGACAAGGGCAGTGTGCACGTCGAGCTGAATCGCTGGAAATGAGCGCGGCGCGGCAGCCGCGCCAGACTCACAAACCCAGCATCAGCGCAATGTTTTGCACTGCCGCACCGCTGGCACCTTTGCCCAGGTTGTCCAGGCGGGCGATCACCACGGCATGGCGAGCCTCTTCATTGGCAAAGACTCGCAATTCCAGCTTGTTGGTGTCGTTCAGTGCCGTGGCATCGAGCTTGGCGTCGGCTGTGACGGGCTCCACGCTGACCCAGCCTCCGGCCGCACGACTGGCGGCATAGTGCGCCGTCAAGGCCGCTTGAAGATCGGCCCCGGAGGGTTGGCCAGGCAACGCGTCCAGATGCAGGGGCAGTTGCACCAGCATGCCTTGGCGGAAATTACCCACGGCGGGCACAAACAGCGGGCGGCAGGTCAAGCCGGTGTAGCGCATGATTTCGGGGATGTGTTTGTGTTTGAGGCCCAGGGCATAAGCCTCAAACAGCGGCGCACGACCCGCCTCGTAGTCTTCGATCATGCTTCGGCCACCGCCAGAGTAACCGCTCACGGAAGGCAGGCTGACCGGAAAATTCCGGGGCAACAAGCCCGCATCGATCAAGGGGCGCAAGATGGCAATCGCACCCGTGGCGTAACAACCGGGATTGGCCACACGCTGGGCCTGACGCACGGCGGCCAACTGCTCTGCGGCCAACTCGGGAAAGCCAAACACCCAATCGGGGTTGCAGCGGTGCGCGGTGGAGGCGTCCACAATGCGGGGTTGACGACCGGGCAGGGCATCGATCATGGCGACCGATTCGATGGCGGCATCGTCGTGCAGGCACAACACCACCAGGTCGGCTTCAGCCATCAATTCGCGCTTGGCTTCAGGGTCCTTGCGGCGGGCCGGGTCGATGCTGAGCACCTCAATTTGGGGCATCAGTGCCAGGCGTTCGCGGATTTGCAAACCCGTGGTGCCGGCTTCGCCATCGATGAATATTTTGGCCATGGGTATTACTTTCTCAGAAAATCGGGTCCTCAGCGTCATGCCAATGTAAGACGCAAGGCTGAGGATTGGTGCGTTGCAGCATGATACAGTCGCAGCCTGCAGTGTCCAGCGCTCGCTGGCAGGACCTCCTTGAATGTAGGACCCCGGCGGACCGGTCGAATTACCCACCCCTCTGAGAGAACACCTCATGAAGATTCACGAGTACCAAGGCAAGGAAATCTTGCGTCAATTCGGTGTGCCCGTCCCGCGTGGCATCCCAGCATTCACGGTTCAAGAAGCTGTCGAAGCGGCTCAAAAACTGGGCGGCCCCGTTTGGGTTGTGAAAGCCCAGATCCACGCTGGTGGCCGTGGCAAAGGTGGTGGCGTCAAAGTGGCCAAGACCATCGAAGACGTCAAACGCATCGCGGGCGACATTCTGGGCATGCAGCTCAAGACGCATCAGACCGGCCCAGAAGGCCAAAAAGTCCGTCGTCTCTACATTGAAGACGGCGCCGACATCCACAAAGAGTACTACGTGTCCATCGTGACCGACCGCGCCAGCCAAAAAGTGGCGGTGATCGCCTCGAGCGAAGGCGGCATGGACATTGAAGAAGTGGCGCATTCCACGCCCGAGAAAATCATCACCGACCTGGTGGACCCCTTGACCGGTTTGGGCCAGGCCCAAGCCCTCAAGATCGCCAACGCGGTTGGTTTGACCGGCGGCTCGGCCGACCAAGCGGCCGAAGTGCTGCAAAAACTCTACAAGTGCTACATGGACACCGACGCGTCCTTGGTCGAAATCAACCCCCTGAACCGCGACAGCAAAGGCAACGTGATGGCTTTGGATGCGAAGTTCAACTTCGACGCCAACGCTTTGTTCCGTCACCCCGAAA